>CAXSDU010000064.1:0-22817 GCA_964236165.1 uncultured Parafilimonas sp.
CTTTTACCAATCCAGTTGGTTTGCATTTCTTTCATCGCTTCGCTAAAATCCACTGTTTGCAAGCCTTCCAGCAAACGATCAGCGTATTCTGTTATGCGTAAATACCATTGGCGCAATTTCTTTTTTACAACAGGATATCCGCCGCGTTCACTTACACCATTTACTACTTCATCATTTGCCAAAACAGTTCCTAATCCTTCACACCAGTTCACTTCACCATAACCGCAATAAGCCAAACGATATTCCATTAAAATATTTTGCTGCGTTGCTTCATCGAATGCATTCCAGCCTTCAGCAGTAAATGTATTATCGGTTGACCGTTGACCGTTTACCGTTGACTGAAGTTGGAATTGCGAATTTGGAATTGGATAACTTTCATTTCCATCTTTTTCAAATGATGCAACTAATGCATCTATGCTTCCGGCTTTTTTTGTTGTACGATTATAAAATGATTTAAAGAGTTGCAGAAATATCCATTGCGTCCATTTATAATATTGAGGTTCGCTGGTATTTACTTCGCGGCTCCAATCGAAACAAAAACCAATTTTATCAAGCTGCTTTCTAAAGTTTTTAATATTTTGTTTGGTTGATATTGCCGGATGAATACCATGTTCAATCGCATATTGTTCTGCAGGCAAACCAAATGCATCGTAACCCATTGGGTGCAGCACATTAAAGCCTTTTAATCTTTTGTACCGCGCATAAATATCGCTGGCTATATATCCCAGCGGATGACCTACATGCAAACCCGCACCGCTCGGATACGGAAACATATCCAATACATAATATTTAGGTTTGGGCGAATTATTATCAACCTTATATATCTCTTTTTCTTTCCACCAACGTTGCCAGTTTTTTTCTATTTCGCGAAAGTTGTATTCCATATAAAATCAAAAATCAAAAATAAAAATTCAAAATGCAGATTTTTTTTACTTTTTGTAAAGAGAAATTTAAAACAATAATTATACTTATCCTGCAAAACAATCGTTAAGAGAATTGCCGTAGCATAGTTATATCATAAATTTGCAGGCATTAATAACCACAATAAATAATGGCAGTTAAATCAAAATCGCTTAAACGCAGCAAGCCAAATTATGTATACAGCATTGTTGGTGTATCACTCGTATTATTAATAATGGGTATTATGGGCTGGATATTTTTAAATCTTGCACAAGCCGGTAATTCTTTTAAAGAAGACATTCGCATAAGCGCATATTTGCGTACAAACAATAAAGATTCTATTGCACAAATTCAAAAATATATTACATCACAACCTTTCGCAAAAAATGTGGAATATGTAAATAAGGATAAGGCAAAAGATATTTGGAATAAAGACAATAACGAAGACTGGAATAAGATTCTTGATTTTAATCCCTTACCGGAAAGTATAGATTTTTATGCGCGTGCAGGCTATGTAAATAAAGACAGCCTTAATAAAATTTCCACCGGCATTATGAACCTTTACGGCAACCAGATAACAGACTTGCAATATCCTTCTACACTTGTAAATAGTTTAAATGAACGCGCTTCTAAATTGGGATTGATATTTTTAGTGATTGCCGTGGTGCTTTGCATAATTGTTATTGTTAGCATTGATACAACCATTCGACTGGCCATGTTTAGTAATCGTTTTTTAATTAAAACCATGCAAATGGTTGGCGCTACAAGAACTTTTATTGCGCGCCCAATGAATCTTAGAGCCGTAATAAACGGAGTTATAAGCGCGGCAATTGCTATTGCTGTTTTGTTTGGATTAATTGAATGGGCAGAAAGCCAATTTCCGCAATTAAGGGTTATTCAGAATAACATATTTACCATTCTTTTATTTGGCGGAATGATACTAATTGGCGTGGGCATATCACTTATCAGCACACATCGCAGTGTTTTAAAGTATTTAAAAATGAAGCTGGATGATTTGTATTAGTTGGCTCATGAATCAAAGCAAATAGTTCATAGATGCGTTAAATTTTCTTTGCCATCAACCATACGCTATTCGCTATTAACTAAATTCCTATATTGCACACCTTATAAATTAAACAATGGCTGAATTTAAAAAGCAATCGGAACAAAAACCAATTATGCCTTTAAAACAGGAAACAGTTGTAAAAACACATGTACCTCCAATAAAAAAACCTTTAACAACTTCACCGGTTTTATTTACAAAAGAAAATTACACATGGATGTTAATTGGCGGCGTTATTGTGCTCTTGGGTATGTTTCTGATGAGTGGTGGAAAAAATGATGATCCAAATAAATTTGATCCGAACCTTGTTTACAGCTTCACAAGAATAACATTCGCACCTATATTAATTATTGGTGGTTTAATAGTGGAGATTTACGCTATT
This sequence comes from uncultured Parafilimonas sp., assembly GCA_964236165.1. Lineage (GTDB taxonomy): Bacteria > Bacteroidota > Bacteroidia > Chitinophagales > Chitinophagaceae > Parafilimonas. Next base: position 2,346 of record CAXSDU010000064.1, read on the forward strand.
TTCCGTAAGCCAAAACAGCAATCAAACACATAATAAATATTTAAGCGGTGCTAAGTACCGCTTTTCTTTTTATATCGTTAATAGTTACATACGCAATAACCAACAACTGATTTAATGAGTACAATACAGGCAATAATTCTTGCCATAGTAGAAGGCATAACTGAATTTTTACCAATTTCATCTACCGGTCATATGATTATTGCAAGCTCATTAATGGGCATTGCTTCAGATGAATTTGTAAAATTGTATGAAGTTGCCATTCAGCTCGGAGCTATAGTTTCAGTTATTATTTTATATTGGAAAAAATTTTTTCCGCTTAACCGCTGGAATTTTTATTTTAAATTAATTATTGCTGTTATACCTGCGCTTATTTTGGGTTTTTTATTAGGTGATAAAATTGACCAATGGTTGCAAAGTCCAATGGTTGTTGCCGTTGCAATGCTTGTTGGCGGCGTTGTTTTATTATTTATTGATAATATTTTTAATCAGCCTGTTGTTGATAACGAGGATAATATAACATACGGCAACGGGTTCTTTATCGGCTTGTGGCAATGCCTCGCATTAATACCTGGCACAAGTCGCAGTGCTGCGAGTATTATTGGCGGCATGCAACAAAAACTTACACGCCGTTTAGCTGCAGAATTTTCTTTTTTTCTTGCTATACCAACAATGGCTGCCGCTACAGGTTTTAAATTACTCGAAGCATATAAAACCAATCCTGCAATAATTACAGATCCTAATAATATTAAGCTGCTTGTTATCGGTTCGTTCATTGCTTTTATTGTTGCGATGATTGCGATTAAAGTTTTTATTTCTTATTTGCAGCGTTATGGTTTTAAACTGTTTGGCGTTTACCGCATTATTGCCGGCATTGTATTACTTATTCTTATCTGGAAAGGAATTCTGGTTTAATCTATCAAAAAATTTTACGCATTTTTTCAGCATCAGCTAATTAAATATTACTGACATTTACAGCTATGAATACATCTTTAAATAGACCACTTAATACTGTTGAAAAAATTATATCAATATTTGTTTTTGCATTAATGATAGTTGGTATTGCTGCTGCATTTATTAATAAAACATGGTTTATAAATTCTTATGTTGAAGAAGACGGACCGATAGAATGGCTTACTGAATTGCCTTTATTTATAATTTTTATAGCATGTATTATTTATCTTATAAAATATGTAAGAAGAAAAAACTTTTGGTTTTTCATTATTTATTTATTTATCGGGCTGGGAAGTTTTTTTGTGTTTGGTGAAGAAATAAGCTGGGGACAACGCATCTTTAATTTTAAAACTTCAGAATATTTTCAGGAACACAATACGCAGGATGAAGAAAATATTCATAACCTTATTCTCGATGGAGAAAAATTGAATAAAATAATTTTTACTGATGTACTTATTGCAGGTGTTGTAATCTATCTTATTATATTTCCTGCGATATACACCAGGAATGAAAAGTTTAAAAATTTTATAGATAAAGCTGCGTTGCCGTTGCCTACATTGATTCAATCGCTTTGGTGCATTTTAGTATTTGTATTATCGTTTTTAACCTTCGATCCAAAAGGATCAGAATTGCTGGAATTTGGCGGTTGTTTTATGTTTATGCTAATCATTTTATATCCTGTAAATAAACAAGCAAGATTGCAGTAAGTTTTAAAATTATGAGTTATGAAATATTAAATACTCATAAACAATGCGCTGTTATTTATCATTCTTATTAGATTAACAATACATCATTTTTATTTTATTTAACGCTTGTTAGTTTAACTGTAATCTTCATTTATAATCAATATATACAATGATTAAAACATCAGTTAACAATACAAACATTATTTATCATGAAAACAATTTTATCACTTTCATCCGTTTTATTTATTTCAATAATTTTTACTTCTTGCATAAAAACAGTTGAGATTGCAACACCGCCTGTTTCTAATTCTGTTGAAGGCAGTTGGTATATAAATAACGCTTCCGTTGATAATGGTTATGGCTGGAACAATTTCAATGCACAGCTTCCCGGCGTTTTTAATTTTTATAATGACGGTTCTGCAACCTATTCAGATGATCTTGGAAATATGCGCGGTTACTGGAGCAGTAATTTTTTAAACACAGATTATTATGATGCGCACGGAACTTATCAAACCAATGGTCATAAAGATTTCAATATAGATATATCATCTAAAGATGGTGGTTATATTAAGTTATATTTTGATGATATAAGTTTTTCAGGGAACGATCAGTTTACAACAACTTATTACGATGGTAAAACTTTAGAGCGCTATACGTTCTCACGTTATTGATAAACAGTGAACCTGTATCAACCCTAAACACTTTAAAACAAACTTAATTTAATAGCCGCTTCAACACATTTTCATTAAGTTGATTAACTCAACAAAACGTTTATTTAAGCGTTATATGTTTAATAAAATAAACTAAATCAATTGATGAAATTTCAATTTAAAACATTTCTTTTTTTTACTGTATTACTGCTTATTATATGTTCAGGTTGTAATAGTCAGGATAAAAAAAATATACAAGAAGACAGCGTTTATACATATACATCTGCAAGCCGCGATGGTATTGGTAAAATATATTTAGGAAGAGAAATTGCGCATGTGATGGGTGCAGCCGGCTCTGAATGGCTTGAACGCAGCAACCGCCAACAGGAAGAACATTCGCAGCAAGCTATTGACAGTCTGCCATTACAACCAAACAGTACGGTTGCAGATATTGGCGCAGGCACAGGTTATTATACATTCAGGATTGCAGCAAAAATTCCTGCAGGAAAAATTTATGCAGTGGATGTGCAGGATGAAATGATTGCGCAACTTGAAAGCAAGAAGAAACAATCACACATAAATAATGTGGAAATAATTAAATGCAACGAAACTTCACCCAATCTTCCTGCAAATTCTGTTGATCTTGCTATTATGGTTGATGTGTATCATGAACTTGAATATCCGCATGAAATGCTACATTCTTTATATAAAGCATTAAAACCAACAGGCAAATTATTACTACTTGAATATCGTGCAGAAGATGCATCAATACCTATAAAACCATTGCATAAATTAAACGTGCAGCAAGCCAATAAAGAACTTGCAGCAAATGGTTTTATTTTGTATCAGCGTAAAGAATTTTTACCAATACAACATTACCTGTTGTATAAAAAAGCGGTTAAATAATTTTTCGTTTTTTTTATACAGGATCAACGTCGGGAATAATACTTACACTGCGATAACGCTTATTAAATTTTAAAATACCTGTTTGTTGTTCAATTTGTATTTTACAGTAATTGATCAGCTCCGTATTTTTTGGCAGTTTTATCAATACATCCCATAAATATTGATTGCGTATACGGTTTACAACAGGTTGCGCAGGTCCGGTAGTATATTGTTCAAAATCTTTTTTTATTCCTGCTACTAAAATATTGGCTGCTTCTTCTGCAATATGGTTTTCTTTATGCCTGAACGTAATATGTATAAGCCGTGTAAAAGGCGGATAATGATAATGCAAGCGGCTTTGTATTTCAAAATCGTAGAGCGCTTTATAATTATGCGCCTGTACAAATTCCAGAACAGGATGTTTGGTGTTGCTTACCTGTATCACTACTTTGCCAAGATTATCTTTTCTGCCTGCTCTTCCACTCACCTGTTCTATCAATTGAAATGCACGTTCGTTCACACGAAAATCTGCGAAGTATAAAAGACTATCAGCATCAAGAATGCCAACAAGATTTACATGTTCAAAATCCAAACCTTTTACAATCATTTGTGTGCCTACCAATAAATTTATTTTTTGTTGTTCAAATAATTTTATCAGTGTATCATGATTATTTTTTCCCTTCATCGTATCATAATCCATGCGCGCCACTTTTGCTGTTGAAAAAGTTTCAGCAACCAATTCTTCAATCTTTTCTGTACCGAAATTTTTTTGCTTAAAATCGTGACTGCCGCAAGTTGGGCAAGTATATAACACTGGATATTCGGTGCCGCAATAATGGCAAACCATTTTATTTTTTGCTTTGTGATATGTTAGTGTAACATCACAATTCTGGCACTGTGGAATCCAGCCGCAAACATTACAAACTATATAAGGCGTGTATCCGCGCCGGTTTTGAAAAAGTATTACCTGTTTATTTTCTATAAGCGAATTATCTATTGCTTGTTTAAGCTGCGGAGAAATAAGTACTTTTTCTTTTGATGAAATTGCTTTTAGATCAACTAATTCTATTGCAGGAAAATCAGCATTTCCATAACGCTCTTTTAATTCAACTAACGCATATTTATTTGTTTGCACATTATAATATGATTCGATGGATGGTGTTGCACTGCCTAATAAAATTTTTGCATTAAATAAAGAAGCATAATAAACCGCAGCGTCTCTCGCATGATAACGTGGCGCAGGATCTTGTTGTTTATAAGATGCATCATGTTCTTCATCGGCAATTACTAAGCCCAGTTCCTTAAACGGCAAAAACAAGCCGGAACGCGCACCAAGAATTATTTTTATATCACCATTTTTTACACGGTTCCATATTTCCACTCTTTCATTGGGATTAAACTTTGAATGATACACCGCAATATAACCGCCAAAATGTTTTTGCAGCCTGCGGATAATTTGCGCTGTTAAAGCAATCTCCGGCAGTATATATAAAACCTGTTTGCCTGTTTTAATGTATGCTTCAATCAGTTTAATATATAATTGTGTTTTACCACTTGCAGTTGCACCATGTAATAAGCAAACATTTTTTTCTTTAAATGAATTTTCAATTTCGGTTAATGCTATTTGTTGGGCAGTTGATAAAGTGAAATCAATATAAATATTTTTTGGAAGAGAATGTATGCGGTTAATAGAACGCTTTTCTGCGAGTAAAATATTTTTATCAAGCAAGCCTTTTAACTGCGCTGTAGTTGCATTCGATTTTTTTAGAAGTTCTGTTTGAGTTACTTCATTATTATTTCTGATTAAATGTAAATAAGATAAAAGCAATTCTATTTGCTTTGGCGCACGCGAAGATGTGTTTAATAGTTCAGCAAGTTTTTCTTCATCGCGATATTGTAAATGCAGTATAATATATGTTTCATTTTTCTCTTTATATTTTTCTCTAAGCTCTTCCCAAACATGACAAACATTTTTTTCAATCAGCCTTTTTATTACAGGATAAACCTGCGCAGAATCTAACAGTGTTTGTACTTCGCCAAGCTTTAATTCCTTTTTAATATTCAGCGCTTCAGCAACAATATATTCACGATCGCTAAGGTTTGAAAAATCTTCATCATGCTCATCATTCCAAACTAAAATTGTTTCGCTTGATAACTTTAAGTTCGATGGCATTGCAGCCTGCATCACTTCACCTTCACTGCACATATAATAATCTGCAATCCATTGCCACAACTGCAATTGCTGCGGATACAGTAAAGGCTCATCATCAAGAATATTTATTATTGGTCTTGGTTCGAAATCTTTTGGTTTTTCTTTTATTATTTGTTTAATAATGCCGGAATATCTTTTGTTCTTTAACTGCACTTCGGCACGAATACCAGGCTTAGCAATATTTTTAAATTCTGCCGGAATGCTCCACGTATAATTTTTTGGTAATGCAAGCGGAATAATTATTTCTGCAAAAAGAGAATCCTGAATAATTTTTTGCTCTATTGATGTCATGTAATCTTGCGAAGATAATAACTCCCTTTAGGGTTAGGGCTTCTTGTATTTTAATAATCCTTTTTCCATAATATGATATACCTTTTGTTTAAGTAACTGAACATCTTCTTTTGTTTTGTAAGCATCCACTTTTATTTCATTTAAAAATACACAGCGGCTTTTGCCGGGCGTTAAAGAAAAAATACTTTTCTGATTTAAACGCTTGTCGTTATCAATAAATAATATTGGTTTGATAGAGGTTTGCGTATCAACCGCTGTACGGAATGTGCCATCATAAAAATCTTTCAATGGTTTATCGCCTTCATTAAAAGTGCCTTCCGGAAAAATAAAAATGGAAATATTTTTTGCAATAGCTGCTTTTAAAGCACGTACACTTTTAGCACGATGTTCTGCATCGCGCCTGTCAACAATTATAACTGCAGCGCGATATATTAAACCAAACACCGGATATTTTACCATTTCATATTTCCCCAGCACACGCACAGGCTGATGCATACAACGCACTGCCGAAGTAATATCTAAATACGAAGAATGATTCGCTATAAAAATGAATTGTTTTTTTCGGTCGTGCGGATTTTCATAAATTTCCTTATGGCGAATGCCAACGAAAAAATACCAGCACATTGTCCACGCATTACATATTTTATAAACGAGATTGCCACCTTTTATTTTTCCAAATAAAAGTGCAAACAAAACCAGTATAAAAACAATTAGCATTAAAAGAATAAATATCAGTAATGCATAAATACAATAAGTAATTTGAATTATTTTAAGCAGAACTTTCAATATGAATTTTTAAAACTGATTATTTGCTGCATGATAAATTCTTTCAATTATATCAACCACTTTCATTCCTTCATTTGCATTTGTTGTGATTAATGCGTTATTGTTTAATACATCAATTACATTTTGAATAATGTATTCATGATTTGATGCAGAACCTTTATAACTGCCGTAATCATTTTCTGTATTTGAAGGCAGAAGCTGCGGCATTGCATAATTTTTTATATGACAGTATTCAACTTTATCCATGTATTGACCGCCGATTTTTATACTGCCATTTTCTGCAACAATCGTTATACTGCTTTCCATGTTTTTATCCCAAACTGAAGTAGAAAAATTAAGACAACCCATTGCGGTATTTCCAAATTCAAACGTTGCAATTCCGCTGTCTTCAAATTCTGTAAGCTGTTTATGGTTGAATGACTGCAATCTTGTTTTTATATTTTTTATATCGCCAAACAACCAATAAAAAATATCTATAAAATGAGAGAACTGCGTAAACAATGTGCCGCCATCCAAAGTTTTATTTCCATGCCAGCTATTGTTTGTGTAATAACGTTTATCACGATTCCAGAAACAATTTAACTGAACGAGAAAAATTTCGCCTAAGATATTTTCTTCAACAATCTTTTTCAACCAAACTGCTGGCGGCGAATAGCGGTTCTGCATTACAACAAAAACCTGTTTTTGTTTTTCGGCTGCAACCTGAATTATATTTTGCGCATCGCTTTTTTGCAACGTCATTGGTTTTTCAATTACCACATGATTGCCTGCATTTAAACATTCTATCGCTTGTTGTGCATGGAAAACATTTGGTGTTGCAATGTTTATTGCATCTGTTTTAATATCTGATTGAAGAAAGCTTTTTAATGATGAAAAAAATGGAACGTTGAATTGTGCGATATTTAATTCTTCAGGGTTTTTAATATCAATCAATGCTGTTAATTCGGCATTATTATTTTGCGCAACAACTTCTGCATGACGTTTCCCAATATGCCCGAAACCAACAACTGCAAATTTTATTTTTTTCATGCTGTAATAAAATTTAATTCAGCATTTTATTATCAATAAAATATTGATGAAAGAAAAGCATTTGATATTTCACTGAATTGTTCCAATATTCCCAATTATGTTCGCCGGGTCTTTCTGTATAATCGTGATCAATTTTTTTATCCACTAATTTTTGATGAAGATTACGATTTACTTCTATAAAAAAATCATTAACACCACAATCGAAAATAATTTTCAGGTCGCCATTTTGCAAAGAATCAACAAGATTAACCACAACATTTTTATCCCAGTTTTCTTTATGCGATGCATAATCGCCAAGATATTTTTTTATATCCCAGTTATCAGGAAAAGGACGAAAATCAACGCCGCCACTCATGCTGCCGGCTGCACTAAAAATATCTTTATGTTTTATTGCAAGATATAAAGCGCCATGACCACCCATGCTCAAACCCGTAATGGCTCTGGCTTTACGGGTTGCAATAGTTCTATAATGCGTATCGATGTAAGCAGGAATTTCAAGCGCAATATTTGTTTCATATTTCATTGTTGTATCCAGCGGACTATCAAAATACCAACTGCCATAAGCGCCATCAGGGCAAACAACCATGAAATCATTTTCATCAACCGTATGTAAAAGATCAGGCGCTTTTAAAATCCAGTCATTGTAACTTCCACTATAACCATGCAATAAATATAAAACAGGAAAATGTGCCGTATCGCTATTGTATTTTTCCGGCATTATTACAATACATTTTACATTTTTATGCATGCATTGGCTGTAAATAATTGCTGTGTCAACAGTTGCGGCTTTAGCAAAAGCAGATACATTAGTAAGAAAAAAAATCAGTAGTATAATTCTGAATGTTTTACTCATAATGAATATTTAAAACCATTTTTCTGAATTAAATTTTTTCAACAAGATTATTTTTTAAACGATATGAATCGCCTGTTGATTCACATACTGCAATGCCTTCAATATTAAAATAAAGTTTATTCCCAGGCTCACTCATCCAGCCAATTTGTTTTGCAGGATTACCAACAACCAATGCATACGCTGCAATATTTTTTGTAACAACAGAACCCGCGCCAACAAATGCAAATTCATTAATTGTTACACCACAAATGATTGTTGCATTCGCGCCAATAGTTACTCCTTTTTTTATCAGCGTTTTTTTAAATTCATTTTTTCTTGAAACAGCACTGCGCGGATTGATAACATTGGTAAACACACAGGAAGGACCTAAGAAAACATCATCTTCACATACAACGCCGCTATATAACGAAACATTATTTTGCACTTTTACATTGTTACCAAGCACTACATTATCTGCAATAAAAACATTCTGACCGATATTACAGTAATTGCCAATTTTGCAACCTTTCATTAAATGAGAAAAATGCCAGATACTTGTGCCTTCGCCAATATTTGCGCTATCATCAATTACAGCAGTTGTATGAGCAAAAAATTTTTGTTGCATAACCTTTGAATAGATGCAATACTAAAATTAATTTTTTTTAATAATGAAGTGATGTTCAATTTCTGAAATCCTGCAAATGTCTATGTTAAATATTTTCCTACAATCGGCACTCTTCTGCCAACGCCGAATGCTTTTTCTGATATGCGAATGATTGGGCAAAACTGATTGCGTTTATATTCATTCCTGTTTACCAGCATTAATGTGCGATCAACAAGCGCAGCATCAAAACCTAAAGATTTTATTTCGCTGGGTCCTAATCTTCGCTCAATATAATTATATAAAATTTTATCAAGCACTGCATAATCTGGTAAGCTGTCAGAATCTTTTTGATTAGGTCTTAACTCTGCACTTGGCGCTTTTTCTAAAATATTTTTTGGTATGATTTCTTTATTACGATTTATAAAATTCGCCAATGCATAAATCTGCATTTTATAACAATCGCCCAATACACTTAAGCCGCCGGCCATATCACCATATAAAGTTCCGTAGCCGGTTGCCAGCTCGCTTTTGTTTGACGTGTTTAATAAGATATAGTTAAACTTATTTGCAATTGCCATTAATAAATTGCCACGCGTTCTGCTTTGAATATTTTCTTCTGCAAGAGAAAAAGGCAGGTCTTTAAAAACAGGTTTAAGCGTTTGCAAAAAATCTTCATACATAGTATCAATGCGAATTACATCATAAGGATTACCCAGATTTTTGCTCAACTGTTCTGCATCTTTTACCGAATGTTCGCTTGAATATGGCGATGGCATTAATATCGCTCTCACATTTTCACTGCCCAGCGCTTCGCAGGCAAGCGCTAAAACCACCGCACTATCAATCCCGCCGGAAGAACCAAGAATTGCTTTGCTGAAATTCATCTTTTTAAAATAATCGCGAATGCCCAGCAGCAAAGCTTCATGCACCATTTTAATATTTAGTTCAGGCTGAAAATCCTGAACATCTAATTCTGCATTCGGTAAATGATCTGCAACTTCAATTATCGGCGCATTAATACTTCCGTCATTATTTATAGTAACTGTTTCAAGTGCTTCTTTAAACATCGGCAACGCTTTGCAAAGATTTCCATCTTTATCAAACACCAGCGAACTTCCATCAAACACAATTTCTGTCTGACTACCGATTGCATTGCAATAAAACATCGGTAGTTTATATTTCAACACATTTAATTTAATAATTGCTTTGCGGTCTTCATGATGCGTGTAATCAAACGGCGAAGCGCTGATGTTGATCATGATATCAGGTCGTTGCTGCATCAAGGTATCCATCGGGCAAATGCGATACAAAGGATTATTGCCCAAATTCCAAATGTCTTCGCAAATAGTTATAGCAAGTTTCTTTTCTTTAAACTCAACAACATTCCAGTTGAACGCCGGTTCAAAATGCCTGTATTCATCAAACACATCATACGTTGGTAAAAGTGTTTTATGTATTTCTGCTTTAATTTCTTTTTCATATAAAAAAAATGCGGCGTTAAACAAATCTTTCCCTTTAACCTGCGGGTTTTTTGCAGGCGAACCAATAATAACTGCAACCGTATCTGCATGTTGTTTTATTTCGGTTATTGCTTTATAACATTTGTTGATGAAATCATTGAACTCAACAAAATCTCTCGGCGGGTAACCGCAAATGCACAGCTCGCTAAACACTACCAAATCTGCGCCTTGTTGCTTTGCTTGTTGTATAGCTGAAATAATTTTTTCTGTATTACTTTCAAAATTGCCGATGTGATAATTCTGCTGTGCCAGAGAAATCTTCATGTTGCAAAGTTCGTTCTTAAAAAAATTATTAACAACTTGCTTTACTTACATGTATTTAATTCGCATTATGAAAAATTTCTTTATTGTTTTTTGTTGTTTGATATTTTTTTCATGCAATAATAAAAAATCTGCGCCCGATGTATCAAACAAAAAAATTGATGTGCAGCTAAAACGTTTTGATAAAGATCTTTTTTCCATAGATACCAATAATATTCCCGTTGCATTAAATGCACTGCAGCAGCAGTATGGTTCTTTTTTAAATGATTATTTGTATAACATAATGGTGTTAACGCCTAAGCCGGATAGTGTTCCGGTTAAAATAAAAATGTTTATTCACGATTATGGTTATGTGTACAATGCGGTAGAAAAAAGATTCAGCAATTTTGATGATGAATTCAGCCGAGTAAAAAAAGGCTTGCAGTATGCAAAATATTATTTCCCGAATTATAAAACGCCTGCAAACGTGATAACCTTTATTGGACCGGTTGAAGGTTATGCAAATGTGCTTACGCAAAGCGGGCTTGCTGTGGGTTTGCAATTATATCTTGGTAAAGATTTTTCTGTTTACAGTTCTGAATTTATTACAGAGGTTTATCCGGATTACCAGCAACGCAGGTTTGAACCTGCATACATTCCGGTTAACTGCATGAAAAATATTGTTAGTGATATTTATCCGGAAAAAAATGGAAGTGATCCTTTGGTTTATCAAATGATTGATGCAGGCAAACGAATGTATTTGCTTGATCATTTTTTGCCGCAGCTTGCTGATAGTTTAAAAACCGGTTACACGCAACAACAATTAGATGGTACTTATGATAATGAAGCAGACATCTGGAATTACTTTGTTCAAAATAATTTACTGTTTATTACAGACCCGATCCAGATAAGAGATTATATGCAGGATGGACCAAAAACAGAAGTTTTTGGTAAAGCATCGCCCGGTTTTATTGGTCAGTTTATTGGCTGGCAAATTGTAAAAAAATGGATGGATCAACATAATAAAACTACGTTGCCGCAACTAATTGCTACGCCGGAAAAGCAGATTTATGATGAAGCAAAATATAAGCCGCGATAATTTTTTTATTCGTTTATAAAAACAGATCGGGATATAATTTACCACCTGGTGTTACTGCATATTTTGTAAGATTTGTTATACCTTCTTTCTGTAACACTTCTTCATCAATAAAATTATTTCCTGTACATTCTGCAACATTTTTGGTGAGAATATAAAAAGCAGCATCAGCAATTATTTGTGTTGTGCGGCTCATTTTAATCAGCGCTTCTCCACCTAATAAATTTTTTACAGCTGCTGTTGCAATAGTTGTTGCCGGCCATAATGTGTTTGATGCAATTTTATATTTTTTAAACTCTGCTGCCCATCCAAGCGCCATCATGGTCATACTATATTTTGCAATTGTATAACCGATATGATTTTTAAGCCATTTTTCATCAAGATTTATCGGCGGCGAAAGTGTAAGTATATGCGCGTTCAATGATTTTTTTAAATGCGGAATACAATGTTTTGTTACAAGAAAACTGCCGCGCACATTTATATTAAGCATAAGATCTAAACGCTTTGCATCAAGTTGTTCGGTGTTGCTTAATTGTATTGCAGATGCATTGTTTATTACAACATCAATACCGCCAAATGTTTTTATTGTTTGTTCTACAGCGGAAATAACTTGCTCTTCATTTCTTATATCAACTTGTACAGCCAAAGCCTTACCACCAGCGGTTTCCACTTCTTTTGCGGCAGAATAAATTGTGCCGCCGAGCCGTTCATCTTCTTCAATACTTTTCGCAGCAATAACAATATTGGCGCCTTCTTCTGCAAGTTTTAATGCAACTGCTTTTCCAATTCCCCTGCTGGCGCCTGTTATAAAAACTGTTTTATTTTTAAATGATGACATGTTATAAGTTCAAAAATTCTTTTACAATATTTTCTGTTTCAATACAAACAAGTTCCAAATCATCATTTATAACAATTTTATTAAACTGATGTTTAAATGATAATTCAAATATTGCTTTGTTTAATCTTGTTTGTAGGCTTTCAAGACTTTCAGTGCCTCTTGATTGCAATCTTCTTTTTAATTCATCAACAGAGGGCGGTTCAATAAAAATAGTAAGACAATTTTTATTAAACTGTTCATGCACATGTATTGCGCCTTTAACATCAATATCAAGCAAAGGCGTTTTGTTTTCACTCCATATTCTTTCAAGCTCACTCTTGAATGTGCCATAATATTTTCCTTCATACACCATTTCCCATTCAATAAATTCCTGGTGATGTATTTTTTGATGAAACGTATCTTCGCTGATAAAATAATAATCTTTTCCCTCAATTTCATTGTTGCGTAGCTTTCTTGTTGTGGCAGAAACGGAGAATGAAAGTGATGGAATTTTTGAAAGCAGGTATTTAGTAACAGATGTTTTACCTGCACCGGAAGGTGCTGTAATTACAATGAGCTTGTTGTTATCAGCCATTAAAAAAATTTAAGCTGCAAAATACAGTAATCAATTATTTTTGCAACCCTTATAATGACTCCGTAGCTCAGTTGGTAGAGCTACTGACTCTTAATCAGTAGGTCCAGGGTTCGAGTCCCTGCGGGGTCACTATGAAGTCAAAGAGTTGCAACGTTTGTAGCTCTTTGCCCTTTTCCGTTTCGACACATTTTCGACACATTTAGCTAAATAACTGCAACATGACTTACTCTTTCGAGCCGGAGCATTTTATTAACTATGTAGCTTGTGCAAAACAAAATGGCGCTAAGGAAGGTTATGAGTTGATGAAACGTTTCTTAAAGAAATAGTTAGGTTTAACGGCTTCCACGATAAATGAAAAACTATCGCCAACTCATTAGTTATGCAGAGCTTAGTCCAGGAGAATACAGCAGTGAAAGCAGTATAAAAGCTAAAGCAAAAATCTGTAAACAAGGTGGCAAAACGCTACGTAATATTTTATATATGTGTTCACTAAGCGCCATTAAAACCAATCATGGATATAAACAATTGTATGAACGGTTAGTAGCTAATGGAAAGAATAAAAAACTTGCACTGATAGTTGTATGTAATAAACTTTAAAACAGGTATTTGCTGTTGTTCATAATCAAACAATGTTCAATAATAATTATCTGAAAATAGTTACTGATTTCCTTGGTTGTTTACACAGTTCATGTTACATGCCGTTTTTCTTCACATAACCTATCAAGCTTACTAAAAACCTAAAGCCGAACGAATCGAATTTATATAAGTTATACCGGAAGTAATTCTGGTTTTGTTTTTATCATTCATTGTAATAATTAAGCGGTTGCCGAAGTATTTATGTAACTCATAAATTTTATCCTTATTAATAATGAATGATTTTTGAATCCTTATAAAATTTGAGGGAAGCATCTCTTCAAATTCAGATAATCTCGTATCAGATAAATGCTTTTTATTATCGTCTGTAACAATGAATATATATTTTTCTTTTGCTTCAAAATATAATACATTTTCTAAACGAATTAGAATAAACTTATCGCCTGTTTTTACCGGAATTGCTGTGGGTTTTTTAATTTGCTGTAGCTCCTTTAAAACTTTTGTTAACTGTGATAAGTCTGAGTGTTTTTTTGCTTCTAAAAAGTGCTGTAATTTTTGAATACATACAGCAAAACGTTTTTCTTCAATTGGTTTTAATAAATAATCAATAGCATTTGTTTCAAAAGCCTTAATTGCATATTGTTCATAAGCAGTAGTAAAAATTACAAAAGGTTGATGACTGATTTTTGACAACAATTCAAAACCATTTAAGTCAGGCATATTGATGTCGAGAAAAATTAAGTCAGCATCCGTTTTATTGATTTGACTGATTGCCTCTTTTCCATTTTTTGCTTCGGCGATAATTTCAATTATATCAGCATGTTTTTCCGCAAGGCTTCTAACCATGACTCTTGCCGGATATTCATCATCAACAATAATAGCTTTTATTTTATGACTGATGTTCACTTTTTACGTTTTGGTTCTTTGATTATAATTTTTACAAATTTTTTTGGCTCATTATAAATCAGAAATTCATTTTTACCAGGAAATAACAAATCAAGTCTTTCTGTTACACTTTTTAATCCATACCCATATATTAATTTTTCCGGAAATTGTTTTCCGTTATCATGTATGGATACAATAAGTTGTTTGTTTATTAAGCTTACATTCATTTGAACAAAATTGTTTTCTTCAGCTTCACTTAAAGCATGTATAACTGCATTTTCAATCAGTGGCTGAAAAATAAATTTTGGAATAATATAATTTTTCACATCTTCCGTTGCGTGAATTTCATAATTCAGCTTTTCTCCAAAACGTATTTTTTCTATATCAAAATAAGTATGCATCATTTTAATTTCATCTTCAACAGTTGCTATGTTATTGTCGTCAGCATTTAAAGTATAATGAAGCAGCTTTGATAACGCAATTGTCATTTCTTTTGTCTTCTTTCCATCAATCATAGCCAGCCCTGCAATTGAATTCAAAGAATTATATAAAAAATGAGGGTTAATCTTTGAATATAATAAATCTAATTGTGCTTTTGTTTTTGCCTGTTTCAATTTTAAATTATCTGCTTCTTTTTGTTTGAGAAGCGAAGCCACTTTTAGGTTATGTATGCGTATTACAGAAAGCACTGTGTTAAATATAACTGCAATAATCAGTGTGTCTTTTATATCACCGATTTCAAAAACTGAAATCCTTAGCAAATTAATTATGTACACGCCAAGCCATGTGCCTGCAAGTATTGAAATAAAGGCAGTTATTTCTTTTGCAATTGTGCCAAAGCGAAGCTTTAAACTTATAATATTAAAGATGTACCATGCATTGTAAGCCCATAAAATTAATATGGCAACAACAGGTAAATTCTTAAGCCATGGTGGTGATGCAAATTGTTTTATTATAAAATAAATTATTACCGCAAGCAAAAGAATTGCATTTATTGTGACTGATTTAAAACCATTTGTTATGCTTTTTACTTTCATAAAATGATTTAAACAACTTTATAAATAATGTTATTGTTTCTATTGATTAAAAAATGTAATAGCAAGTCTCATTTCTTCTTCAACCGCAGACATGTGTCCACCCTGCACTTCTTTGGCTTCAGCATCAAGTCCATTCTTCTTTGCAATTACCGCCGTTTGTTGGCTTGTTGAACCAAGAATCCATGGCTCCTCAGTGCCGAAATACAGTCGGACAGGGCATTTGAAACTGGTTGCATTTGCCATCGGCGAACGCATCTGTAACTCTTTGGTGTTTGTTGTATCAAAAGGTATTTCTTTAGGATTAATCACATATTTATAATTTGAAAGCATATCTGGTAAGCCTGAAAATGATACTGCTTTTTTGAAATACTTACAGGACATTGATGTAAGCAAAGCTAATATTCCGCCTACACTATGCCCAGCGAGATAAATTTTCTCTTCATCAATAAATGGTTGTTGCCTGATATATTCCGTGGCTGCAATGGCATCATCAACTTCATTATAAAACATAGAAAAAAATCCTTCCTGGTTATCTTCTCCGCGCAGCATTGGTGTGATAATTATAAAGCCTGAATCACGAAAAGGCTTTGTCATATCCCAATCGCCTTTGCCGAAAGCAAAGCCACCATGCAAAAAAACTACAACCGGGTATTTTTTATTGGTATTGTGTTCCGGTTTATTTATCCATGCTTTTAAAGTTAGATTACCAGACTTGAATGAGCATTCACTAACACCGGGCGGAGGAATATCAGCACTATCTGAAGCAGAAATTTCTTGCGGTGAACCAGATTGTTTTATAAGGTTTGTTTTGAATTCTTTGCGCTCGTTGGCATAATCATCTTTTTGAATTTTCACTTCTGGTTTTATTGTGCCATAATTATTTTCTTGCGCAAAAGTTGATTGAAGAATAGATATAGTGATTAAAATGCAAATGATTTTAATAAAACTCGATGTTGATTTATTCATTGTCTTTTTTTACAAAAGACTATTATAATTACAAACTGATAAAGGAATAACTGACGAAATGAAAGTTTAGTAGGCCAACTTAATAAAACTTGACATTGCGATATTTATTGCTACAACATTCAGTGTCAATTTGTGAGGTTGCAATAAAATAGCATGTAACACCAATTCACTTTTTTGTATTGTCAGTGTCGGCAATACAATTATTAAATTTATCTTCTTCATATAACTACCCAGCGGACTTATAATATTTACAGCTTTTCCTGCTTACATGCAGGTATCGTTCGGTAGTTTTTATATTAAAATGACCAGGTAATTCTTTTATATATTTTATATCAATTCCTTTTTCAAGTAAATGTGTGGCAAAGAAATGGCGAAGGCTGCGAAAGCTTACTTTTTTTTATACCCGCTTTCTTTTTTGCGCCCTCAAAAACCTTCTGGTCGCTGCGTTCACTGTAAGCATCTTCTCCGTGAGGTGCGGCAAAATTTCTGTTAGTTGATAAGTTTTGAAATGCCTTGGCTATCATGATCGACCCAATTAATATGCAATGCCTAATTTGCGAAAATCGTCTATATAACTAAAACCATTTATTTTATACGTTATAAAAATGTAATCTTTGCCATGCCATTGAGTTGAAATAAATTTCATACAAGATTTGAGGTTATGGAATACAGATTGCTTTCCGAAGAAATACTTATTAAACTTTTAAAAGCAGGAGATGAGACTGCTTTTAAAGAAATATATCAACGTTATTGGAAAGGCTTGTACACAAAAGCATATCTTAAAATAAGAAGACACGAAATAGCAGAAGAAATTGTGCAAAATGTTTTTATAAAACTTTGGGAAAACAGATCAGCCAGCTTAATTCTTCACTTAGAAAATTATTTACAAACTGCAATTAAATACCAGGTTATTAATCATTTCAGATCTTTACTAACTAAAGAAAAATATCTCAAAAGTTTAAAAGAAAAATATTCTGAAACTGAAGATACTTGTGCAACAAACTTGTTGGTACATGAATTAAATATCACTATTGATAAAGCACTTCGCGAACTGCCCGAAAAAACTCAAATTATTTTTAATCTTAGCCGAAATGAAAATTATACCGTAAAAGAAATTTCGGAAAAGATGCACTTATCTGAAAAAGCTGTAGAATATCATATTACAAAATCGCTCACTCAACTTCGGTTCTGTTTAAAAGAAATCATTTCTGTTGTAATTGCTTTCGCGTTTACATCTTTCTTTCATTACTGAAAATAAAGTTTAAAAATATTTAGGGTTTGTCTTTTCTTAATTGACTAATGTTTAGATGCGATGCCATAATTGCGATTGAGCCAGTTTACAAACTTTATAATTTATCTATCTAAAAAACATGAATCGAAAAGCTTTTCATCAGCTTTTAAAAAAGTATGTTGATGGTAAATGTTCTGATGAAGAAAAACATTTGATTGATCATTGGTATCAATTGCTTGATGATAACGCGTTAATGCCAATTAGTGAACAACAGATAAATAATATTGAAGAAAAACTTTGGAATAAAATTAATAATAACATCAGTTTAAAAAATAAAAATGCGCACAATAAAATTTATTCAATTCTCTTAAAAGCATCAATTGCTGCAGTAGTGTTTGTGCTGGTTGGTTTGGGCGTAAATTATTTGCAGCCTGCAAAAACAATAAAAGAAAATTTTAAAGAAACAGCCGCTATAAAAGATTTGCAGCAAATTAAAAACGAAACAATAAGCATAAAGAAAATTACACTGGAAGATGGCAGTATGGTATCACTTCAACCGGGCGCTACAATTGCTTTTCCCAAAAAATTTGCAACAGATAAACGGGAAGTTTTCTTAGAAGGTGTTGCTTTTTTCAAAGTATCAAAAAATACTGAAAAACCTTTTTATGTATATGATGATGATATAATAACGCAGGTATTAGGAACCAGTTTCTATATAAAAAAAGTAAATAACCAAATTGAGGTTGATGTAGTAACAGGAAGGGTTGCCGTATTTGAAAACAACAAAGAAAAAAATCAGAATAAACCAAATGGCGTTGTTATTACACCCAATCAAAAAGTAACGTACACAACTAATCACCAGTTTATTACTTCACTCGTTGAAAATCCCGTTCCGGTTCCTGTTGAAAATAAAGAAAACATTAAAACAGTTGCTATAAAATTTTTGTATGATGATGCGCTGGTATCGCACGTGCTGAGTGACCTGGAACAACAATATAAAATTGAATTTATAGTAGAAAATGAAAAAATAAATCACTGCTACTTTACAGGTGATATCAATGAACAAACATTATATAACAAACTTGATTTGGTCTGCCAGGCGGTGCAGGCGCATTATGAAATAAGAGGAACAAGTATTGTGATTGACGGCAAAGGATGCAATTAATAATAATTATAAATATTTCTGAATAAAAACGATTAGTATGAATAAAAAAAGCTACGCTGCATTAATGCAAACTGCTATGAAAATTACCTTCACACAAATTCTTCTATGCATAACATTTATTTCAATAAGCTATGCAAAAAATGCCTCGGCACAGGATGTTTTAGATAAGCATGTAACTGTAAATGTTCAAAACACTGAAATAAAAAAAGTGATTGTTCAATTACAAAACTTAACAGAGGCAAAATTTATATACAGCTCTCAAACAATTGATGCAAGTAGAAAAATAAGTTTGTCTGTAATTGATAAATCGCTAAAGGAATTATTGGATAATTATTTTGTGCCCTTAGGAATTAATTATAAAATTATTGATAACAAAATTCTTTTGTATCATTTTAATACTGTACAAACCAATGATACAATTCAGGTTCAAACTGTAGTAAACCATCTCGACAAAACAGTAAGCGGTACTGTTACCGGTCAAACAGGTCAGCCGCTTGCTGGTGTTTCAATAAACATTAAGGGAACAACAAAAGGCACTGTAACAGATGGCTTCGGGCATTTTCAACTTAATGTATCTGATGAAAATGCTGAGCTTGTAGTTTCTTATGTGGGATATGAATCAAAAACAGTTTCCGTTGCCGGGCAAAACATATTGCAGATAAGTTTAAACGAAACTGTTACAGGTTTAAATGATGTAATTGTTGTTGGTTATTCAACACAAAAGAAAAAAGATTTAACCGGAGCCGTTTCTGTAATTAGTAATAAAGATATTAATGATATTCCTGTTGGCGGCGTTGACCAGATTATGCAGGGCAAAGCAGCCGGCGTTGCTATAACTGCACAAAGCGGCGCACCGGGTGATGTTATCGCTGTAAGAATAAGAGGTCTTGGAACCATTAATGATAACAACCCGCTTTATATAATTGATGGTGTGCCAACCAAAACAGGTATAAACGAAATTTCTCCTAATGATATAGAAAGCATCAATATTTTAAAAGATGCTTCTTCTGCTGCTATTTATGGAGCAAGAGCTGCGAACGGTGTTGTGATTGTTACAACCAAACATGGCAGGTCTGGTAAAACAAGAGTAAACTTAAATGCATATACCGGAATACAAACGCCCGGGCATTTAATTAATATGGCAAACACACAACAATATGTTAGTGCATATAACACCGCAGCAACTACTGATAATTTAGATGGTGCCAACCGACAATTAAGACCGTTGGATATGATTGATACGTTGCCCAATGTTAATTGGTTGAAGCAAGTGCTTAAGTCAGCACCGATGCATAATGTACAATTAGGTATTAGTGGTGGCAACGAAAACTCGCAATACATTGTTTCTGCAAATTATTTTACACAAGATGGATTAATAAATAATTCATCTTTTGAACGTT
>CAXSDU010000065.1:0-6335 GCA_964236165.1 uncultured Parafilimonas sp.
GATGATCTTATGCTCAATTTCTTTTGGATTATTGGCACTGGTTAAATAAACAAGGTGCGTAGAATATTTGGGAATTGATTTATCACTGCTTAATTCCTGTATCATAGGAATATAATGCTCGAGCCGCACAAATTCAATATACCTGTTCTTAATCTTGCGGCTGCGGAACCATATATACATTACAGAAAATAAACCACCACCCGCCAATAGAGTTACATAGCCGCCATGCGGAAATTTTTGAAGGTTGGCAATTAAAAAAGAAATTTCTATAGTAAAGTAAACCGCGAGATACAGATATATCCATAGCGGAATAACTCGATGTATAATCATGTAATTGGCAAATAATATGGATGTGCTTATCATGCACATTGTTATTGCCAATCCATAAGCAGCTTCCATATTACTTGACTTTTGAAAATACAGTACAATACCGCTGCATCCTATAAACAATAACGTATTTATACCCGGAATGAACAACTGTCCTTTTTCTTCAGATGGATAATTTATTCTCATTTTAGG
Source organism: uncultured Parafilimonas sp. (assembly GCA_964236165.1). Classification (GTDB taxonomy): domain Bacteria; phylum Bacteroidota; class Bacteroidia; order Chitinophagales; family Chitinophagaceae; genus Parafilimonas. The sequence goes on from CAXSDU010000065.1 coordinate 520, forward strand.
CCAAAGGTTCAGCCGCTGTGCTTCTGCTATTAATGTGAAAGAACCTGAGATTAATGCCTGGCTTGCAATTATTGCAGCAACAGTTGCAATAATAATTCCGATAGGTTTAAACCACTGAGGCATCACTCCAAAAAAAGAATTAAAAGAACCAGACATAAAATTCTCTGTTATCTGAACGCCGTTAAAATGTGCAAGCAGCCACGCACCCTGCCCAAGGTAATTTAAGATTAAACAGGTTTTTACAAATATCCATGATATGCGTATGTTGCCACGCCCGCAATGTCCTAGATCAGAATATAATGCTTCTGCACCAGTTGTGCAAAGAAAAACGGCTCCCAGTATCCAAAAACCTTTGGGATATTGGGTTAATAATTCAATTGCATAATATGGGTTTAAAGCTTTAAAAACATAAAAATCATCCGTAAGATGCAAAGCGCCGGTTACAGCAATCATACTAAACCATATAAGCATAATCGGCCCAAAAAGTTTTCCGATGGATGCACTGCCGAATTGCTGCAAAAAAAACAGGAAAACAAAAATCAATAAAACAATAACTACAATGTTGCTGGTAGTTATGTTTGCAAAAAGATGAATTTGTTTTAGTCCTTCAATAGCAGGTGTAACAGATATCGGCGGTGTAATCATTCCATCTGCTAACAATGCTGCACCACCAATCATTGCCGGTAAAACCAGCCATCTTTTTTTTCTTCTTACTAATGCATATAAACTGAAAATTCCGCCTTCACCGTTGTTATCTGCTCTTAAAGTAAGTATAACATATTTTATGGTGGTTTGTAAAGTCAACGTCCATATTATACATGATAGCGAACCAAGAATTAAGCTTTCATTAATTGTTCTATCTCTTACAATTGCATTAAGCACATACATAGGTGATGTGCCGATGTCTCCGTAAATAATGCCTAAGGCTATAAGAAGACCGCCTGCAGAAACGCGGTTAATATGCTTACTCATTTTACTATTAAACTTAACAAACCTATTACTTTAAATTATTCTTCGGGATAATCATTTGAAATACGATGTAAAGAAATGTGCGGTACGGGTGAAACCATAAGCGGGAATTTTTCTACCGTTACAAAACTTGGATCAAGTCCAAAACCTCTTTCTTCACTTAAGCTCGCTTCTTTAAGCCAGAAATGCATTCTCATAACAACCTTTTCAAAAAAAGGTAATTCATTATCATTCGAAAGATATTTTTCCAAAACAATAAATTGAAAATCGCCGACAATATTATTTCGTTCAAGGCTTTCGTAACGGCTTGTTATGTTTACTTCCTGGTTGTTTACCAAATCTTCTACTACTTTTCTAAACATAAGATTTATTCTTTGCTGGATGCGAAAACCAAGTCTGAATTCAACGCGGATAATATCATTCGGAATTATATGTTCAACCAAATATTCGCTGGTGTACGGATCATCGGCAGTATCTACATGTACAAACCAATAAATGTCTGCACGTTTAGGTTGTTTGTTTAAAATGGAGTAAATAATCTTATGTTCAATTTCTTTAGGGTTATTGGCACTTGTCATATAAACAAGATGTGTTGAATGTTTAGGCACTGTTCTGTCGTTGCTTAATTCCTGTATCATAGGAACGTAATGTTCAAGCCGGACAAATTCAACATACCTGTTCTTAATTTTCCTGCTTCTGTACCATATATACATAACAGAAAACATTATTGCTGCAAGTATGGTAGTTATAAAACCACCTTCTAAAAATTTATGTGATAATGCTGCAAGAAAAGTTAATTCTATAATGGAATAAAAAATAAGGAAGGAATATATCCAGAAAGATTTAACGCGGTGAAGCACCATAAAGTTTGAAAATAAAATGGTGGTGGCAATCATAGTTATAATGATTGCTAAACCATACGCTGCTTCCATTTTAGACGACTCTTTAAAATATAATACTACACCAGTACATCCAAGAAACATCAGCAAATTCATGGCGGGTATAAAAAGCTGGCCTCTTGCTTCTGAAGGATATTTAATTTTCATTTTAGGCCAAAGGTTTAAACGTAATGCTTCACCTATTAATGTAAACGAACCTGCTATCATTGCCTGGCTGGCAATAATAGCTGCAGTTGTTGCAACAATAACGCCTACAGGTGTAAACCAATCTGGCATTACATCATAAAAAGCATTCAAATGTAATTGCTCTTTTAACTGGTTTGTAACTGTAATGCCTCTTCTGTGCGCAAGTAAATAAGCGCCTTGTCCAATATAGTTAAGCAATAAACATGCTTTTACATACATCCATGAAATGCGTATGTTGCCTCTTCCGCAATGCCCTAAATCGCTATACAATGCTTCTGCGCCTGTGGTACACAGAAATACAGCACCCAGCAGTATAAATGCACCTTTATAGTTTATAAGAAAATTAATAGCATAATATGGATTAAATGCTTTGAAAATAGAGAAGTCATCCATTAAATGAATGCAACCCAGCACAGCAATCATAGTAAACCAAATTAACATAACAGGCCCAAACATTTTTCCTATTGAACCTGTACCAAATTGCTGCATAAAGAAAAAAGAAGCTACAATAACCAGCACTATGTACATAATAACATTGCGCGAAATATCATGCAATGCCGGTATATTTTTTAAGCCTTCAATGGCAGAAGTTATTGAAATAGGCGGCGTAATTATTCCATCCGCCAATAAAGCAGCGCCGCCAATCATTGCAGGAAGTACCAGCCATTTTCGCCTGCGCCGCACAAGTGCGTAAAGCGCAAAAGTTCCGCCTTCACCTTTATTATCCGCTCTTAAAATTAGTATTACATATTTAATAGTGGTTTGCAGCGTAATGGTCCATATTATACAGGAAAGGCTTCCTATAACAAGCGCTTCATCTATAAATCTTCCACTTATAATTGAGTTGAATACATAGAGAGGAGAGGTGCCGATATCTCCATAAATAATTCCAAGTGCAATTAATAATCCCGCTGAAGTAACCTTATTAATATTCTTCGTCACAATAAAATATTAGTGCTAAATCTCTCATGCAAAGTTATACCTAAATATTTTTATGATGTTTAAGAAACACACTAAAACAAATACTTTAGTATAGTTAATTTAGTTAAAAGCTTTTTTTTAAATCTTACATTTGTTAACTCAAGTATTTTTATAAATGAAGAATAAATTTTTCTTAACGTCTTTTCTTTTTAACCTGATTGCCCTGTTTTCTTTCGCGCAAAAGATTAGTTATTCAGAACCTGAAAGAGATGACGTGCGCTCGGTAGATTTTGATGTTGTTGGTAAGCTCAATAATCATTACCTCGTTTATAAAAATGTAAGATCTTCTTACAACATTACTTTATATGATAATGACATGAAGCTGATTGATAAAGTGGACATGAAATTTATTCATGAGAAATTAATAAACTCCGAAATAATTCCATATAAAGATTACTTCTATTTTATTTATCAATATCAAAAAAGAAATATTGTAAACTGCATGGCTGCACGTATTAATGCAGATGGTAAGATTGTTGGCGAGCCTGTAACGCTTGATACAACGGCTATCAGTTTTTTAGTAAGCAATAAAGTTTATAATCTTTTATACAGCGAAGACAAACAACGGATTGCTGTATATAAAATAAACAGTAAAAATGAACAGAATTATATTTTTACTTCTCACTTGTTCGATGCCTCACTTAATTCTATCTCTAAAGAAGCCATTCAAATTCCTATGCAGGCGCACAACGATTTTTTAACGGAATTTACTTTGAATAACAATGGCACTATGGCTTTTGTAAAAGCATCAGGCAATTCAGAAAACAGTACTATACAAAATATTTCTTTAATGGTAAAAGATGCTGAAAGCGATAAAATTGATGCTTATCCGTTAGATATCGGTAAAATTTACTTGGGTGATATTCGCGTGAAGGCTGATAATCTTAATAATCATTTTTTAGTGGCAAGTTTTTATTCTAAACAAAAAAGAGGAAATATTGATGGAATATATTGTGCTCTCTGGGATAAAAGTAACAAACAGATTGTTGCTGCAAAACAACTTGATTTCAACGATCAGCTAAAAAGCAATGCAAAATCGCAGGGTTCTTCCCGCACCGCTTTTAATGATTATTTTTTGCATGATATAGTTATGCGTAAAGACGGCGGTTTTGCTATTGCATCAGAATCTGTTTATTCATCCAGCCGCGGTGTTTATAATAATCGCTGGGATAATTTTTATAATTCTCCATACTGGAATAATTCAAATTATTTTTTATACGGAAATTCTTTTGGTTATTATTATCCGTGGTCATCGCCTTATGGATTTGGCAACCAGTCGTCAACCCGATATTTCGCAGATAATATTGCTGTAATGTCTTTCGATTCTTCTGCTAATCTTGAGTGGGGAAGTATAATTTCAAAATCGCAGTACGATGATAATACGGATAATTTTATAGGGTATGGTACATATATAACTTCCGGCCAGGTAAATTTTCTTTTTAACGAATTTGAGAGAAGAACTTTATTGTTACAATCGCAAAGCATAGATCCTTCAGGTAAAGTAACACTTAATCCTACGCTAAAAGAATTAGACAGAGGATATCAGTTTATGCCGCGTTATGCAAAACAGGTAAGCAGCCGCGAAGTTTTAATACCTTGTCAATACAGAAATTATCTTTGCTTTGCCAAGATAGAATTCTAAAGCAAATACGTGGTATCATTTTTTAAAGATAAGTCTGCCGTTTCTGTGTTTTGGTTAATTATACTTTGTTGCGGTTTACATGTTTATTCACTTATAAATGCGCCGCAGTTAAATATTTCTGTAAGTGAAGGTTTTGTTTATTATCTCTTGCGGCCATTTACAAACCTGCAGCCATATACGCTTTCTGTAATTTATGTACTGTTGATTTTTTTAATTGCATTGCAATTAAATTTTGTAGTTACTGAGCTTAATTTATTGTACAAACCATCTTATACACCTGCATTAGCGTTTGTTTTATTATCAGCTTTATTACCTGTGTTTAACCAGGTATCTGCTGCATTGTTATCCTGTAATTTTCTTATATGGATTTTTTATGGCACTTGCCGGTTATATAACGCACAAAATGCAAAATCTGTTATTTTCAATATAGGATTATTAACGGGCTTATCAATAATACTTTACTATGCAATGATGCCGGTAGCATTGATAATATTGCTTTCTTTTTTTATTATGCGCCCGTTCCGTGCAAACGAATTATTTATTTTATTGTTTGGAATAATTACACCAATCTATTTTTTGTTAACCTGGTTATTTTTAAAAGGTGATCTTAAATTATTGCCTTCTTCACAACAGCTATTCAATTTTTATATCAATGCAAAACCGCAATTTTCTTTAATAATAATTACATTAATTATTGCGGCGGCTGTTACTGTATGGTCAATGTTGATTGTGCAGCGAACAGGCAGCCGCGAATTAATTCAGGTGCGTAAAAGCTGGACGCTCGCAGCTGTTTTTTTTATCTTTTTTATTCCTGCAATTTTCTTTGTACAACAGGCTTATCCTTCCGCAGTTTTAGTAGTAATGATTCCGGCAGCTTGCTATATTGGTTATGCTTTTGGCAGTACATCGCGCAGCATAATTCCAACGATTATATTTTGGTTATTTGTAGGATTAAGTATTTATAACAACTGGTTCGCAAAGTATTAAGCTATTATTAGATATATACATTTTATTTTTGCGCTTCAATTACCATCATGAAATTCGGCATTGTTGTTTTTCCGGGTTCAAATTGCGACAGAGATATGCAGGATGCACTGCAGCATGATCTGAATAAAGAAGTAATTATGCTTTGGCATAAA
>CAXSDU010000065.1:6345-21963 GCA_964236165.1 uncultured Parafilimonas sp.
CCTGCGTTGCGGAGCCATTGCACGTTTTAGCCCGATGATGCAAAGCGTAATTGATTTTGCAAATAAAGGCGGAAAAATTTTAGGTGTGTGTAATGGTTTCCAGATTTTATGTGAGAGCGGTTTGTTGCCTGGTGTGCTATTACCAAATGGTCAGCAGCAGTTTGTTTGCAAGAATATTTTTTTAAAAAATGATAAAGGCAGTGTTTATAAAATTCCGGTAGCGCATGGTGACGGAAGATATTTTGCAGATGATAAAACGCTTGATGAATTAGAAAACAATAAGCAGGTACTGTATTATTATTGCGATGAAAAAGGTAATGTAGATAAAAGTTTCAATCCTAATCATGCAACAAGAAATATTGCCGGCATTCGCAATAAACAAAATAATGTTTATGGTATGATGCCTCATCCTGAAAGAGCTTCATCAACTTTATTAGGCAATACAGATGGCGTAAAAATCTTTACTGAGCTTGGTTTAAATTAAGAACAATGAAAAAAATAATTATCACATTAATTTCAATATTTACCATCGGCGCTTTGCATGCACAGGTACAAGATCCGGTGAAATGGAAATATTCGGCTGCAAAAAAATCTGATAAAGAATATACGGTAGTTATTGATGCTGTACTTCCATCAGCATGGCATATTTATTCTATCAGCACACCTTCGGACGGACCAGTACCTACTGATATTAACTTTAAGAAAAATCCGCTTATTACGCTCGATGGAACAGTAAAAGAAAATGGGAAGCTGGTTACTGATCATGATGCGGTGTTTGGTGTTGACGTAAAATATTATGCTGATAAAGTTGAATTTACACAAACTGTAAAATTGAAATCAGCTGTTAAAACAAATGTATCAGGAACTATAAAATATATGGTGTGTAATGATAAATTGTGTCTTCCGCCAAAAACAATTCCATTTAATATTCAATTGCAGTAAATGCAAACAAACTGCATTAAGAAATTTATTTTTTTTATTCTTTTATTCGCTACGAATAGTATAATACTTTCCGCTCAAAATAATCCTGTTCATTTTTCTTTTTCAACTGAAAGAAAAAATGATTCTCTTGTTAGCTTTATTATAAAAGCAAAGCTTAAAAAAAGCTTTTTTCTTTTTTCAGCCAAACCAAAAAATACGGATGATGCTTTTATTTCTCAGTTAAATTTAGACAGTACTTCATCAAAGTATCTTGCTGATACAAGCATTGTTCAATCATCAAATATTACAGAAATAAAAGATGATAAAACGAAAAGCAGCTTTTATGGTTTTAATGATAGCGCAAGTTTTACTTATCCATTCAAAATAAAAAAAGCTGATAGCTTAATTATTAAAGGCTCATTTGCGTGGCTTGGCAAAATGGATGAAGGATTTCCAAGCGGCGAAGAAAATTTTGATGTTAGTGTTGCTGCGCAAAAAGTTTCTATTGCCGGTGTTTCAGTATCTGATGCAAAACCAAAAAACTGGTTAGGTTTTTTCTGGATTGGTTTAATTGCGGGTTTAATTGCTGTGTTTCTTCCTTGCCTGTATCCTTTGTTTCCGGTTACAGTTACTTATTTTATGCATCGTTATGGCAGCAGGAAACAAGGTATAAAAAGCGCACTAATTTATTCATTATTTATTATTCTTATCTATGGTATTCCAACAACGGCGCTTACATTAATTTTTGGAGAAACAACATTATATAAAATTTCAATCAACCCGATTACCAACTTATTTTTCTTCGCCATTTTTATTGCATTCGCAATTTCTTTTTTTGGTTTGTTTGAAGTTACGCTACCTGCATCATGGTCAACAAAAACTGATAAACTTGCAGGCAAAGGCGGTTATCTTGGATTATTTTTTATGGCGCTAACATTAGTAATTGTTTCGTTTAGTTGCACCGGAATTGTTGCCGGGCAATTGCTAAGTTATCTTTCATCTGAAGGTTCAAAAGCCGGTCCTATTGCAGGTATGTTTGGGTTTGGAACCGGTCTCGCATTTCCGTTTACCATTCTTGCATTATTTCCTTCGCTAATAAAATCAATGCCAAAGAGCGGCGGCTGGCTTAACACAGTTAAAGTAAGTTTTGCGTTTGTTGAATTGGCGCTGGCATTAAAATTTTTAAGCAATGTTGATCTTATTTATCACTGGCGTTTACTTGATCGCGAAATTTTTATTGCCTTATGGTTTGTGATTGCGATGCTGCTTGGTTTTTATCTTTTAGGAAAAATAAAATTTTATCATGATAGTGATGTAAAGCATATTTCAATTACGCGTTTGTTTTTTACTATTGCTGCATTTGTATTTGCATTATATCTTTTGCCCGGCATGTGGGGCGCGCCATTAAAAGCTTTAAGCGGATGGATCCCGCCGGATTATACACAAGACTTTAATCTGGGAAATTATCAGGCTAATAATATCAATTCAAATCAAACAAAAAATACAGCACAACCACCGCAAAAACTTACTGATAAATTAGGTGCTCCATTTGGCTTAACTGCATATTTTGATTTAGATGAAGGCATTGCTGCAGCAAAGATTTTGCATAAACCAATTATGCTTGATTTTACAGGTCATTCTTGCGCCAACTGCCGTAAAATGGAAGTGCAGGTTTGGAGTGATCCGCAGGTTTTGCAACGCATCAATAATAATTTTGTATTGATAAGTTTATATGTTGATGAACAAACTGGTTTATCTTCTGCAGATCAATACACAAATAAAAGAGGTGATAAGATTACAAATGTTGGCGACAAAAATCTGGATTATGAAATAACTAAATTTAATATTAACTCACAGCCGTTGTATATGTTTATGGATGCAGACCAAAATGTTTTAAACAATATAAAATATGGCTATGATGCAGATATTGATAAATTCATTCATCACCTTGATGAAGTGAAAGCAAAATTTGATGCAGGGAAATAATTATTTTTTTTCAAGATAATAATCCGGAATAGTTAACCCGTTTTTTTCAACATCCCATATAATACTTGAAACTTTCCAGCCTTGTGGTGTTTTAATTAATTGAAAACTATTAACGCCTCTTTCTTTCACAATATCCAAGCTGTTTACATAAGTTTTATATGAACTGATTCTTTGCGCAATATTTCCAAACTGATCTGTTCTTCCATACAATTCTTCTTCCTTATAAGAACTAATCTTTGCAGATTCTACGTAATTTTTAAACGCTTTTGTAAAATCATCAATAGATAATATTTGCGCTGTATCTTCTATATAATTTATTAATTGCGCCTGCTGAATAAAATAATCTCTTATACTATCGTAACGCGGCTGTTCTTTATCTTTAAAACTAAGCGCAGCATAAGCAGCATCAACTGCTTTTTTAATAGCCGCATCATCAGGAACAGTATAACTGCTGCTATTAGTTGAAGCCGTATTTGTGTTTGATGAATTGCAAGCAGAAAACATGCATACGAAAAGCGATAAAACAAGAACAGAAAATCTCATACTATGTTTTTAGTTATTATCATCTAAAATATAACTAAAACAATAACTATGCTTATTAATAAAAGTTTATTATTTGCTCTCTGCAAATTTTTTAAAATTATCAAGAATTGCCTGCCAGCCGCCTTGCTGCATTTCAATTGAATTGGTACTTTCTGCTTCAAAATTTTCTGTTACGTGTGTTGAGTTATATTTTGCAGCAAAATTTATTTTTATTTTTCTGCCATCGCCAAGTGTGTACTCAATGTATTTATTTTCAATAACCTCATCATAAGTACCGCCAAAATCAAAACCGAAACTTCCATCTTTTGCTTCCATGCGAAAAATAAAATTACCACCTTTGCGCAAATCATTTTCTGCTTTAGGTGAATGCCAATCATCAGAAGCGTAATTCCATTTTATAATGTGTTCAGGTTTTGTAAAGTATTCCCATACTTTTTCAAGCGGCGCCTTTATTTCTGTTTCTATTATGATTGTTTTTTTGTATTTGTTTCCATGCTAATAAATTTTTAGTGATATATTTTACACTGTAAACATCCTTCAACAAATTAAAACAAATACTGTTTAAACACGACAGGTAAAAGGTTAATTACGACAATGATAATATAATCGGTAAGATTGTAAAGTTAGTAAGAACAACTTCTGCAGACTTGTCTATGCGCCCTGCGGTTCATTCGTTTTTGTATGATATATTGAATCTGTCTTTTGCTTTAATTGCAGTTCAAGTTTTTCATTTTGTTCTTTCAGTTGTTCAATTTGCTGTTCCATATCTTTTTTAATCAATTCATTTTTGTCTTTAGTCATTTCACTTATCTTTTTAGCCTGCTCTACCATCATCTCGGCTTGTTTTGCAACCTGCTCTTTCATAATTACATTTTTCTCCTTCATTACTTCTGCAATCTTTTCTTGCTGATCTTTCATTATTATATCTTTTTGATTAATATAATTTTCCTGTGCTTTCAAATATTCCTTTTGCATTTTCGCCGATTTATTTTTCATTTCATCCTGTACTGCTAAAGCTTTTTGTTTCATATATTCAGCCTGCGCTTCTAACGTTTCCGTTTTAATTTTCATTTTGCCGGAATCATTTGCCATTTTCGATTCCATTATTTCATTTTGTAATTGCTGCGCTTGTATACTAAGATCTTCAGCTTGCTGTGTCATATCATCATTCAGTGCTACTTGATTTTCTTTCATCGCTTTTACCTGTGCTTCCAGCGCTTCTTTCTGGGTTTTCATTTCTTCTTTTTGCGCTTGCTTATCTGCTTTTAATTTTTCCTGCAGTTTATTAATAACAGAACTGTAATTAGAAATTTTATCATCGGGAATTCTTTGGTTATCTACATATAATTCTGTTAGTTTCTCATTCACTTCAACAATCTTGTATAGCTTTCCATCAAGGAATGTACTTATTGTATTTTTTGTTTCATTATTGTTTGCTATTAGCGGAACAGAATCTTTTTTATTTTGTATGATAGGAATTTTTTCAGCAATAGGAATGCGAACTGCATGTGTAAATGATAATTGATTGTGTTGCGAAAAAGCAGTTGCAATGAAACCGGTAATCACAATACCAGATATTAAAAAAATCTTTTCCATATTATTTAAAGTTTTGTTGTTGTTGGTAATAATTCTTTTTACTCTGTTTAATAAAAAGTTTTTTCTTCCTGAAAAAGAAGGTGCATATTTTGAAGACATATTATATTCCTGGAAAGAAACCAGCGCATGTATAAATTGTTTTTTATTTTTTGTTTGTTGCACAGCTATATCGTCACAACAGTTTTCTCTTTCTTCTTTTATTAATGATGAAATCCATAAAACAGCAGGGTTAAAAAAGAATATTATTTCAGTAATGCGCTGCAAAAAATTTACGAGATAATCTTTGCGGCGAATGTGTGCCAGTTCGTGCAACAAGATGGCTTCTACTTCTTCCGGTGCTAATGATGTTAAAGCAGCCGCAGGAAATAAAATTATCGGCTTAAAATAACCAACCACCATTGGTATTTCAGCAATGAAAGACTTAAGTAGTATTACCGGTTTTTTTATGCCTGTATTTTGTATCAGTAAGTTAAGGCGATCATTCCAATATTCGCCTGCATCAAAAACCTTCCTGTGTTTTAAAATATAAATATTTCGTAAGCCGGTTAAAAAACCAAAGCATTTAAAAGCGATTACAATAATCCATGCAAGTACAATGAAATTTTCATACGGCTGAAAAAATGAAATTAATCTTTCCGTAAAACTTAACTGTGATCCAACTATTAAAAAAGTATTAGTAAGATTAGCCATATTAAGTTTATACATGCTGCTGTCATTATTTGTTGCAACAGATAATTCATAAAAAAAAGTGCACAAACTTAAAATGATAAACAAAGCGAGTGTTCTGCTGAGCAATTTACAACGTAACTGCGTACCTGTTTTTTTTGTACACATTAATATGATGGCTGCAAAGATTGCGAGCATAATGCCTTGCCAAAGAGAATGAATCAATGTCCAAAACAATACCTGTATTGTTTCGTTTGAGAAAAAATATTTTATTAAATAAGATTGCATAGCTGTTTAATATTTATGAATGATCATCCATTTTATTAAGCAATTCCTTAATCATCTTTAATTCTTTTTTTGATGTTTTTTTATTACCCAGCAATTGCATTACCAGGCTGCTGGCTGAACCATTGTACATCGAGTTTATAAATCTTTCCAGTAAATAATTTTTTGTTTTTTGTTCAGCTTCTGCAGGATAATAAATATGTGTCATGCTGGCATCGTCTCTTTTAAGCAACCCTTTTGCATGCATTATCTGCATCAACTTTAAAGTAGAAGTATATTGAACAGTTCTTGTTTTCTCATTTAGCTTGTTATTTACAAACCTTACATTAGAAGGCCCGTGTTCCCATAAAACATGTAATATTTCCAGTTCAGATTTTGTTGGTTCAATTTGATTGTCGCTGTTTGCCATCTTCATAATTTTATAAAATAAAGATAGGAAATTATTCGTACGAACAAATTTTTATGTATCTATTTTTAGAATTTATAACTTCTTTAGGGTTTTAATTGATCTGTTAAATGCAAGATTTCTAGCGAAGCAAATCTTTAAAGAATGGAATAAGTTGTTGAGCAAGTATTGCATGATCTTCTACACTCGGATGGCCACCGCATCCGCCACCATGCATCGGTTTAAAAAAAAACAAAGCAACAGCTTTATCATTTGGATATCGTGCATCAATATTTTGTTTAATGGCAGCTAAGCAATTTTGTAAAAGAATTCTGTCGCTCCCATTTATCATCGGGCTGTTAAGCAATGCAATTATTGCTTTTGGATATTTTGATTTTACCAGTTGAACAAACGAAATATAATTTCTTACAAATATAGCACTGTCAAAAGGTTGTCTTGCGTGCACACCATCACCATGACTCATATCATTTGTGCCCAAAGCAATGCTTACAATTTTTGGGTTATACAGTTTAAAATTACAAAGCGTTGTATCTTTTGTTTCGAAACGCTCTTTCTCATAAACCTGTGGCATACTGGGATTATCCATATTCCATGTACGATAAATTCCAATACCGCTAACGCTGCTTAAAATAAAATTTGCGTGCAAAGTTCTCGCAACTCTTGGTCCGTATGCATAATAAGCATTGTGCTGATCGAGATAAACACCTTGTCCGCACTTAACTTCAGATGTATCTGCAGCAGCACCGCATGTAATACTGTTACCAATAAATTCTATTAATGGCGCATTAGATGGCTTTATAACTTTTAAATTATTGCCTGTAATTTTTTCTATGAAGATGGAACCGGTTGTGGCTTCCGTTGTTTTGTAAATTTTAGCGGTATGTTTACCATCAGTGCTTGCGGTTAGCGTAATAGCTTGAATAGTGCCACCCATTATTTTAATTCGGTTTTGATAAACACCATCCAATTCATATTGTAAATAGTTATGATCATCTGCGTCATTAATAGAAGCGTACACAACACATCCTTTTCCACTGAAACTAAAACCAAAATGTACGGCAGAACTTATAAGTTCAAGATTTTGATCTTTATCAAATGCAAATCTTCCATATGGTTTTAATGCTGTTGCAGGAAGCGTGCTTTTATCTGAAGAAACATTTTGTTGTGCTGAAGCATACACGGAAAAAAATATACAAGCCGAAAAAAATAGATAGCTGAATTTATATTTCATGAAAAAGATATTTTTAAATATGATTATTTTTTCTTCAGCCAATTATTATCAGTCAGCCAATCAGTCAATCGTTGCGGCCAAGATTTAAGCGTAGCAAGCTGTGAACGATAACCCATATTAAATGCATGACTGCCCTGTGCATACAAATGCACTTCTGCCGAAACCTTTGCTTGTCTGTAAAGTGAAAGCAGCTTAACAATTGGTTCGGAACAACATGAATCATCACTGGCAGCGAGCATAAATACAGGCGGCATTTGTAATGTAATCGGATCGGCAACTATTGCAGGTCCGGGATAAATTAAAATAGTAAATGCAGGCTTCACCGGCAACGCATCTATATCATCATTACTTGCGGAATGCTGTTCATTGTAATGATAAGAAACCCATCCTGCAACTTCGCCACCGGCAGAAAAACCCATTACACCAATACGTGAAGTATCAATATTAAGATCTTTTGCTTTGCTGCGCACTAAACGCATGGCTCGAAAAATATCCTGCTTTGTATTTTCAATTGTATAGATAGAACTATCCTGTTTATACAAACGATACTTTAAAACAAAAGCGGTTACACCAAGGTTGGTGAAATATTTTGCAGCATCAACACCTTCTGCATTATAAACAAGATTTGTGTGACCGCCGCCAGGGCAAATTATTATAGCAGTGCCATTTGCTTTTTCTTTTGAAGGAGTAAAAACAGTAAGCGAAGGATTATTGATACTTCTAACCCACCAGTCTTTTGCAAGTTCGGGATCATTTTTTTTATTTTCAAAACCGGGTGCGCCATTTTTCCAAAGTGGAATGGAAGAGCTATCCTGTGAGAAAATTTTGTTACTTATACAAGCGGTTATTATAAAGCAAAAACAGCATATGAGTATTCTTATCATAATCATTTAATTCAGCATTAAATATAACTATTGCCATTATTAGTGTTGAAATAATATATGCTGAATTTTATCAGGTATGTGAACAACAAATCTTGCCTTCAAAAAACCAGTATATTTTATTTCAATTTACTTACCTGATTATTATAATAATTTTTTTCTTCTATCACAGATTTTAAATCGCCGCCTGCTTCAATTGAATCGCGCTCAATGTAAATATGACCATTAAAACCCTGTTTCTTTAGCTCTTGAAAAATTGCCGGGAAATCTATAATACCGGTTCCAACACGTACATCTTTTAAAGTAGGATCGTTATAAGCCGCGATATCTTTTAAATGAATACCGATGATATGACCACTTAATTTTTTTACTGCATCTAATGGTTTAATACCACTCTTTGGCCAATGTCCAAGATCAGCACATACACCAAAATTCGGATGATTTTTCAGCGCCATTAAAGTTGTGTCAGGATTCCAGTAATGACTAAATCCTAACCAATGATCATGAATGGCAACTTTAATTCCGTACACGCCGGCAAGACTATCAATGCTATTCCACATGTTCAGCGGCGGCTCTGTTGTTACATATTGCACACCAAACTCTTTCGCAATATCAAATTGTTTTTTCCATGAAGCTATTGTTGAATCGCCAACTACATACAGCGATTCAACCATTAAACCTTTTTGTGCAATCATCGTTTTTAATTTATCAATGCTTGTTATTGAAAGCTGGCCAATAGTTGAATCTTTAAATTCAGGTCCGGCGCTATGAAATGTATTTGGCTCGATGTAAACCAAACCTGCACTATCAACTCTGTCTAATGATTTTGGAAAATTCACATCGTGAAATGTCCATAATGCAACACCAAATTTCCAGCCTTTTGCATCAACAGAAGATGCTGTTGTTGCAGTTGAATCGTTATTGCTGCCAGATGTTCGCAGGTTAGTACAACTTGTAAAAAATATTGTTGTGCACAAAAGCAACCCGGTTATTTTTTTCATTGTTTTATTTTGAATGATTAGATGCGGAAGTTCTGTAAATATTATAAATAATTTTTACAAGATTTATAATGAATATATTAAATGTAAAAACTGAATGTTTAGTCAGCAGTTAGAATCAGCCAAAATTAAAAACGCTTTATTAAACAAAAAACTGCAAATTATCTTACTGTATTTTTGAATCAATGACCTTGCGAAAAACATTTTATAAAATTACGCACTGGGAAACCTGGCACTGGCGTATAAAATACATTCCATTAATTCCTGCCTGGTTTTGGTATTGCTTGCGTTCAGGATCGTTATGGTTTTTTTCTTCATCAAATCCTTCATTAACGTTTGGTGGTTTTGAAGGCGAAAGAAAAAGTGAAATGTACAAACAGTTGCCGCCGGATACTTATCCAAAAAGTATTTATATATCGCCTGCATTATCTTTTGAAGAAGTTGCAAAACTTGTTGCTTCTAATAATTATACTTTTCCTTTTGCTGTAAAACCAGACATTGGTACAATGGGTTTTATGTTTAGAAAAATTGATAATGTAAATCAGTTAAAGCAATATCATAATAAAATGCCCTCGGATTATATTATCCAGGAATGGATTAACTATCCGCTTGAAGTAAGTGTGTTCTATTATCGATTTCCCAATCAGCAAAAAGGAAAAATAACCGGCTTTATAAAAAAAGAATTTTTAAAAGTTTTGGGTGATGGCAAATCGACTTTATGGCAACTGATACAACAGTATGATCGTGTGCAATTCAGATTGGAAGAAATGAAAACAAAGCATGAACATAAATTAAATGATGTAATTCCTGAAGGCGAAACATATATTTTGTCGCACGCATTAAATCTTAGCCGCGGTGGGAAACTTGTTAGTCTTGAACATGAAAAAGATGCGTGTTTATTAAAAGTGTTTGATGAGATGAGTAATTACACCAAACATTTTTATTACGGACGTTATGATATTAAATGCGCTTCTGTTGATGATTTAAAACAAGGCAAAAATTTTTCTATTCTTGAGTTTAATGGCAGCGGTGCAGAGCCGCATCATGCATATGGAAATGGAAATACTTTATGGCAGGCGCATAAAATATTTTTGCATCACTGGAAAATTTTATATCAAATCTCAAAATATAATCATCAGCATGGAAACAGTTACTGGGATTTTAAACGTGGCTGGAAATTTTTAAAAACAGCTAGGAAAGAATATACGATGCTTGGAAAAATTGATGCTCAAACTGAATTAAAAGGCTGATAATTATTTAATAAATTACATGCGATTGCTCCGCTTAATTTTAAATGTTTATGCCTGCTGATAATAACAAACAAATTTTTACTGATGAATATTTATCTTTTTTAGAAAAGAAAAATTTCCCTTGCATTGCTGCTAAAGCAGCGCATGAAAAGCATCTTATAAAATGTATGGTAGCGGGTGACATGTCTTGCCCGAAAGATGATGCAGCAATGTTGCTTTTTCTTTATGACTTTGTAGATGTATATAGAAATTCAAATGAAATGTATAATAGTGCTGCCATCATTTTTACTGGGCCGCAAATAATGAGTGAAGAAATGTTTGATGCATTATTATGGCAAAGATTGCAGGCGCTTGAAATGCTTGATGCTGAAAATTATAAATATGATAATCGTGTAGAAGCTGATCCGCTTTCCACAAAATTTAGTTTTAGCATAAAGCAAGAAGCATTTTATATCATCGGACTTCACGTGGCGAGCAGCCGGCAGGCACGAAAATTTATTTATCCAACATTGGTGTTTAATCCGCATGCGCAGTTTGAACAGTTAAGAGCATCATCAAAATATGATGCAATGAAAAGTACAGTAAGAAAACGCGACATTGCTTTTTCTGGTTCTGTAAATCCAATGTTACAGGATTTTGGCGAAGCATCTGAGGCATTTCAATATAGCGGCCGCAAGTATGATGATAGCTGGAAATGCCCATTAAAAATTACGCATGCAACAACTGAACATAATACCTCCGCGTAGCGGCGTTTCATTTATTTTAAAAAAAGATGAGCAGCTTAAAATAGTTGATATGGAAGGCGAGCAGGTGTCTGATTTTATTTGTTATAACCTTCATAATAAAGCAGAATATCTTTCATCTGGCAGAACCATAGATTATGCGGAAACAATTTATCTAACTAAAGGAAATTTATTTTATTCAAACCGAAGCAATGTTATGTTTGAGATGATTGAAGATACAGTTGGTCAGCATGATTTTTTACTTACGCCATGCAGCGCTGAAATGTTTAGAATAATTTATGGTGATGAAAATCCGCATCGTGGTTGTTTTGGAAATCTTTGCGAAGCGCTTGGCGAATATGGAATTGCGCCAGATAATATTCCTACCTGCTTTAATATTTTTATGAATGTGCCGGTTGATGGAATTACAGGTAAAGTTTCTGTGTTACCGCCAAAAAGTAAAGCCGGTGATTATATTATACTAAAAGCTAAAATGGATTTGATTGTTGGTATGACAGCATGTTCTGCAGGTATGAGTAATAATTTTTCTTATAAGCCGATCGGTTATAGTATTGAAGAAATTTAGAACCTTAATTAATGTTAATGCATTTTCAAAAATGATTGCGCAACAGCAACTTCAGGTCTTTCGGCATTTATTGTATCTGCAATCGAAACAAGCTGCTTAAAATGAGTAATAGCCTTTTGTTTATTGCCTGATTTTTCTGCGGCTTTACCGCCTCCATACAGACTATTAAATCTGTTTGGACATTTTTGTAATACGGCTTCATAAGCTTGTAAAGCATTTTCATTTTGATTCATTTGCACTAACATATCAGCCAGCAATTCTCTTGCAGGTAATACTTCGCATGGCGTTACCGGGTGCTTTTCAGTGCTGTCTTCCATGTTGGCGGCAAGATTCATCAAATTCAAAGCTTCAGTTGTTTTGCCTGATGAAAATAAAATCCATGCTTCACTGGTTTTTATTTGTATCTCAACCTCATTGGCTTTATAAGCATCTTTTTGTTTTACTAATGTATCATGAAGTTGATTAAGCTTCATTAATTCAATTTTTACGGCATCTGAATTTCCTGTATGAACAGAACCCAACAAACGTGTAAAGTGTACAATTGCTTCCTGCCACGGAAAATTTTTCCAGGGAAAATTGGCAGGATATAATTGCAATGCAGCAGCTTCTTTCCAATTTTTATTTTCAAGAACAAAGCGTGATGGAATTGCGGCAAATGCATAAGCATCTTTAAAATCAACCGGGTAAACTTCATTGATGGTTTTTAAATATTCTACTTGTTCTTCAGCAAGCTTATTTTCACCTTTTTGCAGATAAGCGTAAACAAGATAATCCAAACCATGAAGCTCCTCATCCCAATGCCCTTTTATACCTGCAGATTCAGCATAACATTTTGCTGCGTCAACAGATTTAAGATTTGAATTGATAGCTTCATCCCAAAGCCCGAGCCTCGTAAAAATGTGTGATGGCATGTGTAATGCATGTGCAGAGGATGGAGCAACCTCAGCATATTTTCTTGCTGCAGGTAAACCAAGAACAGCTAAGCCAGGATAATCATACGTATGAATAATGTAATGAATAATGCCCGGATGATTTGGTTCTTCAACATACAATGCGTTCAGTATGGCGCCTGCTTTTTTTTGGTTAGCATATGTTTTATCCGTTGGTACTGCCGCAGCATCTAAAGCGAGCGCATAAAATATGGATGCTTCTTTATCATTTAAATAAGAATTATGTAATGTATCCATCGCTTTTTCAAAAGAAACACAGCGTGTATGATGGTCTGTTATATTCCAGTCATTATAAAATAATCCGATGGCATTTATATAAGCAGTTTCTCTTGCGGATTTTGTTGAAATTGATTTTGCTATCTCAATTGCCTTCTCACCTTTTTCAAGTTCTGCTTCCGTTGGAGGCGTCCATAACGGATGAAAATTACACATTGCAACACCCCAATATGCCATGGCGCAGTCGGGCGTTTCATCAATTACTTTTGCAAATGCTTTTTCAGATTCATCATACTCAAAAGAATGTAACAGCTCTATAGCGAGATTAAAATCTTTTTTCGATTTTTCATTACAGGTCATTTCAAAATCAACTGTTCCGAATTGATGATCAGGAATACCGCAGGAAATAACTTCTCCTCTTTTTAAATTTAGTTGATTGATTAATTCTTTTGAAGGAGCTGAGTTTTTATCGGCGCATGATATTAGTGCAAACAATAATGAAATACAAAACAACAGTGAAACATTTTTCATTAACATACGGTTTGCCTCTTACAAGTTATCCATGCAGCAGCTTGTTTACAGTTCGTAAAATTGGTATTTATTTCAATTCACAAAAGATTATTCGAATTATTTTTTTTTGAAATAAACAAAAGAATTAAATACAGGTTATATAAACTCTACTTATAACTAAACGTTGCTTTTTTATCACCGATCATTACATCAAAATCGCCAGGTTCCGTTACTGTTTTTAATTCAGCATTTACAAAAGCCAAATCATTTTTATCAAGCGTGAAGGTTACTGTTTTGCTTTCGCCTGCTTTTAAATCTATCTTCTGAAATGCACGCAATCTTTTTACATTAGGTGTAATGCTTGCATATTGATCGCGTGTATATAATTCAACTGTGTGTTTTCCGTCGCGGCTGCCGGTATTTTTTATGGTGATGCTTACCGTAAGTTTATTATTTCCGCTTAAAGTATTTGTACTCAATTTAAGATCACTGTATTCAAAAGTTGTATAACTCAAACCAAAACCAAATGGATACAATGGATCATAACCACCACTTACATTATCATTAAATACTTCACGAATATCTTCTGTTGGCTTGCGATCGTACAAAACCATTTCACCCATGCTGCGTTCATAACTATAAGGTAAAATACCATCAGGATTATAATCACCAAACAACACATCGGCAACAGCTTCAGCCGTTTTCTTTCCACTCCAATACGCCTGCAGAATTCCTTTCATCTGCGGTTCAATCGTAGTAATAAAACGCGGTCTGCCTTCCGTTAAGATCAATATCACCGGCTTGCCTGTTGATGCTGCAACCTTTGCAAGCGCAATTTGATTATCAGGCAATGCTAAATCTCTCGTATTGCCCGGACTTTCCGCATACGCATTTTCACCTAAACACAAAACAATAACATCTGCATTTGCTGATGCAGCACGCAAAGCAGCAGTATCATAATTTATTGCATCATCAAAGTTTTTTGATGATGTTGTAGTAACATTTGATGTTCCAATTTTATCACCAATTGTTTGAAAAATTGTTTTGCTGTCTGCAGGATAATATTGCGCCTGGTTGCCTTGCCAAACATAACTCCAGCAACCATTTAATGCAGTTATACTTTGCGCTGATGGACCTTCAACCAACACTTTTATATTTTTTTGAAGAGGAAGAATATTGTTTGAATTTTTTAACAAAGTCATTGATTCATGCGCTGCATCTAAAGCAATTTGTTGATATTCCTGTTTTCCAAAATTTGCTATCGCAGCAGGTTCAGGATAAGGATTATCAAACAAACCCAATTTCATTTTCAGCATCAAAATTCTTTTTACTGCATCATCAACACGGCTCACCGGTACATCACCTTTTTTTACCGCTTCAATTAATAAATCATAAAAAGAAAAATCAGTTGGCACCATGCTCATATCAATGCCCGCATTAATTGCCATCGCAACAGCTTGTTCAGGAGTTGATGCAACAAAGTGACGATCGTACAAACGTTTTATATCTTCCCAATCTGTAACAACAACGCCTTGAAAACCCAATTCTTTTCTTAAAACATCCGTTAATAAATAATGACTTGCATGTACAGGTGTTCCGTTTATTTCGCCGGAGTTAATCATAATAGTTGATGAGCCAGCTTTTATAGCTGCCTGAAACTGTGGCAAATAATATTCACGCATTTCAATTTCAGGTAAATAGATAGGTGTTCTGTCTTTGCCTGTTCTTGAATCTGAATAAGCAATATAATGTTTCATGCAGCTTGCAACAGCGGTTGGATTTTTTAAACCATCTTCTTCATACGCTTTTACAACAGCAGCGCCAAAAGTTTTGCCGATGAAAACATCTTCTCCATATGTTTCAGGAAAGCG
>CAXSDU010000066.1:0-21394 GCA_964236165.1 uncultured Parafilimonas sp.
CGACGCCGGTGGCTAAAGTTTGCATGTCGCCGAGACCTTTGTGTACGGCTTCTAGGCGTTCGCTTACAAGTTTAAAGCTTTCGCCGAGGCGCGCTTCTAATGTTTTCTGCAGTTTTTCATCAACGGTAATGCGCATTTGTTCGAGCTTTTGCTCGTTGCCTTGCTGCATGTCGGTGATCTTTTTTTCAAGGGTGGTGCGCATGTCAGTTAACGAGGTTGCGGTGCTGGTGTTTTGTTCGCTTTGCATTCTTAGCAGGCGCAGGAAATTATCGCTTTGCAGTTCGTTGAACTTATCTATGCTTTGCGCTAAATCTTTTTTAAATGCATCGAGGAATTGCTTTATTTCTATGCGTGTTTCTTTTGAATTGGTTTGATGTGTTTCGTTGAAGGCGCTGAGCTTATGGTCTATAGTTGCTGTTAAGTGATTGAGTTTTTCTTCAAAGGATTGCAATGAGGTTGCTAACTCCTGTCTTGCTCTTAATGATTGATTATTGGCTTCGATTCTATTTAATGAGATTTCTTTTTTTACGGATTCTTCGATGCGTTTTGTTTCTGTATTTATTGCATCCAGCTTTGATGAATTATTGTCTGCTGTTGCTTCCAGCTTTGTGTTGATGTCATCTAACTTTTTATCATTATTGTTTTTGGTAAATGATTTTATGGTTAAGATGATGAGTAAGAGTATTGTGATGGCGAGCAGTATGTAAATCAAAGTCATTATAAGAAGATTGTGTACAAGATAGTAATTTTTGTTTTGCTCTTTTTTGAATAGCTAATGTTTTTTATCTGTTCTTTTCGCTTGATCGAAAAGAACCAAAAGATCAAGGACGGCATGAACGCTCCGCGCATCCGTCCGTGCCACCCGCCTTATAACTTGAACATACGATGAATAGTTGGTTGCTGAAATTTTATAGAGATTGAGAATAGTATAGCAAGTTTGATTTATACATCAAGGCTCAACTGCTTAAGAAACGATAGTACAAAGCTGAATCAGGGCGAATGAACAAACGTGATACTTATCGTTCGTTCTTGTTCCGCAAGCTTTCGGGATTCTTATTTTATCAGGAAAGTATAAAGGAAGAAATGTATAACGTATGGTTTTGAACAAAACTTTGTATTTGCTTACAGAATGAAAACAGATCTTTAATTAATGTACATAAAAAGAGGCGGTGCCTTGCTCAGTTAATGGAGCCGTGCCCGCCTCTTTTAAACTATAACCTGATTATTTTGATATACTTTATTTTACATACTCTTTTAATATTTTACATTCAAATTGTATAAATAACCATCATCCTTTTTGTGGTATGAGAGCATCCACTCATAAATATTCTGTCCATTTTCTCTGTAATTCGGGTCAGTTGCTTTTGTCCATGCATCGTGCCCTCCGGTTGGCCAAAGCGTTAATTTAGCCTTCACCTCCGGATTATACTCGTTAATGTATTGAACATAATCAATGCTGTACCATGATGGAACTGTTCCATCATCATTATTTTGAAAAGACCATACTGCCATATTAGTTGTTGCTATCGCCTGACCTTTATCTGTAGTTGGCCATGACGCTCCTGAAATAGGAACTATTGCAGCCACAGGCGGATTTGTAGTACCCGATGCATAATCCCATGTAACGCCGCCGCCCATGCTTAGGCCACATATATATATCCTTGCAGGATCAATTCTGTATGTTTTGCGCGCATAATTAATCATATCAGTAACATTAGCAGCCACCGGCCAGCTAACGAATTGCGGAGATAAAACTATAAACTGAAAATCTCTGCCATTCACTGTAAAATTTGATGGGAAGCTTTGCGCTGCAATAAGCTTAGGTATTGCATTATCAGCTACAACCGGCAGGCTGGACTGAGAGCCGTTACCCAGTTCTCCAATGCCGTTCAAAAAAATTATCAGCGGGTAACGTTTTACAGGATGATCAGCATAGTGTGCCGGCAATGCTTCAAGATAGCCGCCGGTGTTTGCATCAACCGGGTAGGTTATAGCTTTTTGAACAGTTAGTCCGGTTTCAGTATAAGCATCATCAACGTTCGAATCAGTTACTGCTGTTGTTACAGGAGTTAAGTTTTCTTTTTTACATGCATTAAAAAGTACGACGGCAACAATCGCTGTTGCGATTAAAGTTTTTGTTTTCATTAAAATTGGAGGTTTATTAAAATTAGAATGTCGTGCAAAAGCAAAAACCGCGCTAAAGTGTTTTATTTAATAAAAAAATGAGAATTTATTGAATGATATTCCTTAAACAAATACTTAATAATATTTTTTAAAGATATTGTTCTTTTAAAGCATAAAAACTAACACTTATAAGTAAACAAAATTTCATTCATTCATAAAAAAATTCGTTCTTTAAAACTTTTGTAAAATATCAATATGAAAGTTTTAAAGTTTGGCGGTTCATCAATTGCCAACGCAGAAAATATAAATAAGGTTGTAAATATTGTTATCAGTAATGATGAAACGCAGCTTATTATTGTTAGCGCTTTAGGTGGTGTTACCGATGCATTAATTAATGCCGGAATACTCGCAGAAAATTCTGATGAAACATACAAAGAAATTTTGCAGGAGCTTGAAAAAAAACATCTTGATACTGCACGTGTATTATTGCCTGTAATGCACCAGAGCAGTTGCTTAAGTATGATAAAGCAACAGTTTAATGAGCTGGATGAAATTTGCAGCAGTGTTTTTTATTTAAAGGAATTATCGTTACGTACAAAAGATCGTATCATCAGCTTTGGTGAATTGCTTTCATCAAAAATTATTACAGCTTTTCTTCAATCGAAAAATATACATCCTGAATGGCTCGATTCAAGAACACTTATAAAAACAAACAGCAACTATAGTTTCGCTGCTGTTGATTTTAGTGTTACAAATACACTTATTAATAATGCCGTCTCTTCTTCAAACAAAAAAATATTTATTGCGCCGGGCTTTATTGCCAGCGATGAAAATAATAATACTACAACATTAGGCCGTGGCGGCAGTGATTATACTGCAGCAATTTTTGCGGCAGCTGTTAATGCATCTTCTTTAGAAATATGGACTGATGTTACAGGCATGATGACGGCGGATCCTCGATGGGTAAACAATGCAAAAACCATTGAACGTATTTCTTACCAGGAAGCGATGGAGCTTTCACATTTTGGAGCAAAAGTTATTTATCCGCCAACCATTCAGCCGGTAATGCAAAAAAATATTTCAACGTGGATAAAGAATACGTTTGCACCGGGTGATGCAGGAACTGTTATTGATAATATTTCAAAAAATGAAGGCGATATTATTACAGGTATTTCAAGTATTAACGCTATTGCTTTGCTAAGTCTTGAAGGCAGCGGCATGGTTGGTATTCCGGGTTTTTCAAAACGCTTATTTGAAGCGCTGGCAGATGAAAAAATCAACGTAATTCTTATCACGCAAAGTTCATCAGAACATTCTATTTGTGTAGCAATAAATTCTGCCGATGCAAACAAAGCGAAACGCACAGTTGATAAAACATTTGAAACAGAACTTGCACAGAAAAAAGTTGAGCCTTTAAAAGTTGAAACACATCAATCTATTATTGCACTTGTTGGTGATAAAATGAAAAGTCACCCGGGCATAAGCGGTAAAATGTTTGATGCATTGGGAAGAAATGGTATTAATGTAAGAGCGATTGCGCAAGGCTCATCTGAAAGAAATATTTCTGCAGTTATTGCTGCTACAGACATACGCAAAGCTGTGAATGTTTTGCATGAAGCTTTTTTTGAATCGTCTTATAAACAATTAAATGTTTTTATAGTTGGTGCCGGAAATGTAGGAGGCAAATTGCTGAACCAAATAAAACAACAACAGGATTTTCTTTTACAACATTTGAATTTACAATTAAGAATTAATGGGATTGCGAACAGTAAGAAAATGATATTTTCTGAAAATGGTAATGAACTTAATTTAAAAAACTGGAAAGATGATTTAGAGAAAAGCAATAGCATGCAATTAAATGAATTTGTTGATACCATCATTGAAAAAAACCTGCGCAATTCTGTTTTTGTTGATGTAACTGCAAACGAAAATGTTGCTGCGGTTTATGATAAGCTTTTATCAAAAGCAGTTTCAGTTGTTGCGTGCAACAAGATTGCAGCTTCATCATCATACAAAAATTATTGTCATTTAAAATCGCTTGCCAAGGAATACAGCGCTTTATTTTTGTTTGAAACCAATGTAGGCGCTGGTTTACCGGTAATTGATACATTGAATAATTTACGCAGAAGCGGCGATGCAGTAAATAAGATACAAGCTGTTTTATCAGGCACATTAAATTTTGTTTTTAATAATTATGATGCTACAAAACCTTTTGCGGAAATTGTAAAACAGGCGCAGGACGAAGGTTACACAGAGCCTGATCCGCGACTTGATTTAGGCGGAACAGATGTAATGCGTAAGATTTTAATTCTTGCGCGTGAAGCCGGCGAGCAAATTGAAATGAATGATATTACCAATAATGGTTTTTTGCCTGCTTCATGTTTTGAAGGAAGTGTAGAAAATTTTTATAAAGAGATGTTGAAACATGAAGATCATTTTAAAAAATTGTATAAAGCAGCAGCCGATAAAAATTGTAAGCTGAAGTTTGTTGCTGAATATGAAAACGGTAAAGCAAGCGTTGGCTTAAAACATATTCCAAATGATTCAGATTTTTATCATTTGTATGGAAAGGATAACATTGTTTTATTTCATACACAACGTTATTCCGAGCAACCATTAATAGTAAAAGGTGCTGGTGCCGGTGCAGATGTAACAGCCAGCGGCGTATTTGCAGATATTATAAGAGTAGCACGCGTGTAATGAAATCAATTAAAATAAATAGTCCTGCAACTGTTGCAAACATTGTTTGTGGTTTTGATATTTTAGGTTTGTGTTTGAACGGACCTTGCGATGAATTCACGCTTGAAGTTTCAGATGAAGTTGGCGTAACAATTATCAACAATGATGATTATTATTTGCCGACTGATGCAGAAAAAAATGTAAGCGGCGCTGCATTAATTGCATTACTGGAAGAAACAAAAGATGTGAAAGGTTTTACATTAATCAGTAAAAAAAATATAATGCCCGGCAGCGGAATTGGCTCAAGCGCGGCGAGTGCTGCGGGTGTTGTTGTTGCAGCCAATTATTTATTAAATAACTATTTTACAAAAGAAGATTTGGTACGCTTTGCCATGTGCGGTGAAAAAGTTGCGTGCGGCGTAAAACATGCAGATAATATTGCACCCTGCATTTACGGTGGCGTTACATTAATTCGTTCTGTTTTTCCATTGGATATTATCAGCATTGATGCACCTGAATTACATGTAACCGTTGTGCACCCGCAGATTGAAGTGCGCACTTCTGATGCGCGGCAAATTTTAAAGCAACAGGTTTTATTAAAAGATGCCATTAAACAATGGGGTAATATTGCCGGACTTGTTGCAGGATTCATCAAACACGATTATGATTTAATTGGACGTTCGCTTGAAGATGTAATTATTGAACCTGTGCGCAGCATTTTAATTCCGGGCTTTCATGAAATAAAAAAAGCAAGCAAAGAAGCCGGTGCATTGGGTGGCGGCATTTCAGGTTCAGGTCCTTCAATTTTTATGCTGAGTAAAGACGCACAAACGGCGCAAAATGTTGAAGCCGCAATGAAACATGTGTATGATAAAATCGGTGTCGCATATCATACGCATGTAACAACAATAAATAAAGAAGGTGTGAAAATCCTAAATCGTTAATAATAATAACGAATTATCATTTATAATTAATGAACTACTACAGCTTAAATAAAATATCACCTGCAGCTACATTTGAAGAAGCAACCATTAGAGGACAAGCGCCGGATAAAGGCTTATATTTTCCGGAATATATTCCAACACTTTCAAAAGATTTTATTGCCAATATAAAATCATATTCAAAAGAAAAAATTGGTTTTGAAGTAATGAAGTCTTTTGTTGGTGAAAGTATTCCTGATGATTTATTAGAAAATATTATTGCTGAAACAATCAACTTTAATTTCCCTTTGGTAAAAGTGAATGAGGGAATTTATGCACTCGAATTATTTCACGGTCCAACATTAGCATTTAAAGATGTGGGCGCAAGATTTATGAGCCGTTGTTTAAGTTATTTTAATCGCAACAGCAGTCATCATACAACAGTTTTAGTTGCAACTTCGGGTGACACAGGCGGTGCAGTTGCGAACGGCTTTTTGGATGTTGAAGGAGTTGATGTGATTATTCTTTATCCGTCAAAAAAAGTTAGCAACGTACAGGAATTACAGCTTACAACTTTGGGAAAAAATATCTCTGCAATAAAAATAAATGGCAGCTTCGATAATTGTCAAACGATCGTTAAGCAGGCTTTTTCAGATGCTGATCTGAATAAAAAAATTTCGCTTACTTCAGCCAATTCAATCAATGTTGCAAGATGGTTGCCGCAACAGTTATATTATTTTTATGCTTATCAGCAATGGCATTATGATGAGCCGCCTGTAATAAGTGTTCCCAGCGGAAATTTTGGAAATATTTGTGCAGGTATTTTAGCACATATTTCAGGTTTGCCTGTAGAATATTTTATTGCGGCTTGTAATGCAAATGATGTAGTTCCTGAATTTTTACGCACCGGAAGTTATCAGTCTAAAAAAACAATATCGACTATTTCTAACGCAATGGATGTTGGCAATCCAAGCAACTTTGTTCGCGTATTAGAATTGTTTCATCAGCAAATAACTGATCTAAAAAATATCTTAAGCAGTTATAGCGTGAATGATGCAACAACTATATCAACCATAAAAAATATTTTTTCAAATTATAATTATGTTTTAGATCCGCACGGTGCAGTTGGTTATAATGCATTGAACAACTATTTATCAACGCATCAAAATGATAAAGGAATATTTTTAGAAACAGCACATCCTGTAAAATTTTCAGAAACAGTTGAAGCAGTAACACATAAAAAAATTGAAATTCCTGATAAGATTAAACATCTATTCCATCAAAAAAAACAAAGTGTGCAAATGGATGCTTCCTTTGATGATTTTAAAGATTACCTGATGAATAAATAGTTTCATTTCACTCTTAGAGTCATCAATCTTAATAAATGTATTTTCGTTCTAACTTTTTTGATTGATGCCACACAACAACATTATAAAAACGCCGATTGAAAAATTAGGTTACAACTTTATTAAACCCGAATTTTTGCCTGAAGGAAAAGATGAATATTATTTGCGCAACCTGCAAAACCGGAGCGGCATTAACTATAGAAATTTAACGGCTTACGAAATTGAAGCGCTTGTAAAAAACCGCAATGCCAGCGATGACTGGAATAAGATTTTGGTGAGTGATGCCTTTAATCCTGAATTAGTAAAAAACTGTAAATTTTTCGGGCTTGTACGCATTGGAAAACTTGAGCCATACTTTCTAGAATTCAGTGATATGAAGTATGCTGTTGGCTTGTATAATTCAACAATTATAAGTACAGACATTGGTGATAATGTTGTTATTGATAATGTAAATTACTTGTCGCATTATATTTTGGGCAACGAAGTAATTCTTGCAAATGTGAATGAGCTTGCCACAACAGATCATTCAAAATTTGGTATTGGGATTTTAAAAGAAGGTGAACCCGAAGATATTCGCATCTGGATGGAAATATGCAATGAAAATGGTGGTAGAAAAGTAATGCCTTTTAGTGGCATGTTGCCCGGTGATGCCCATTTGTGGAGTAAGTATAGAGATGATGAAATGTTACTGCAACGCTTTAAAAAATTTACTGAAAAAGAATTTAAAAATGAACGTGGTTTTTATGGCAAAGTTGGCGACAGAACAGTTATAAAAAATTCAGCTATTATTAAAGATGTCTGGATTGGAAGTGACGCCTATATTAAAGGCGCGAATAAACTTAAAAATCTTACTATACATTCTACACCGGATGCGCCTACACAAATAGGTGAAGGTTGTGAAATGGTAAATGGAATTGTGAGCGAAGGCTGCCGCGTGTTTTACGGCGTGAAGGCTGTTCGTTTTATAATGGCTTCTAATTCACAGTTAAAATATGGTGCAAGGTTAATCAATTCATATCTTGGAAATAATGCAACTATTTCCTGTTGCGAAGTATTGAATTCATTAATATTTCCGGCGCATGAGCAACATCATAATAATTCTTTTTTATGCGCTGCGCTGGTGCTTGGTCAAAGTAATATTCCTGCCGGTGCAACCATTGGCTCTAATCATAATTCGCGTGCTGCAGATGGAGAAATTGTTGCAGGCCGCGGTTTTTGGCCGGGCTTGTGTGTTAGCTTAAAACACAATTCAAAATTTGCAAGTTTTACCATGATCGCTAAAGGCGATTATTTGTTTGAGCTGAATATTCCATTGCCTTTTTCTTTGATTAGTTTAAACATGGCAAATGATACTTTAACTGTAATGCCGGCTTACTGGTTTATGTACAACATGTATGCTTTGGAACGCAATGCATGGAAGTATGAAGACCGGGATAAACGATATGAAAAATTTCAATTACTGGAATTTAATTATTTAGCGCCGGATAGTATAAATGAAATGTTTGATGCAATTAAATTGCTTGAAAAATTTACAGGCAAAGCATGGTTTAATAAACATCAACAATCATTCAGTGAAAATGATTGCATAAAGAAAGGAAAAGAATTATTGCAGCAAAAAAATGCTGTTGTAAATGAACTGGAAATTCTTGCTGATGGATTTGAAAATGCAAAAAGAAAAACGGTTATTACAAAAGTGCAAAATGCTTATACTGCTTATAAAGAAATGATCTTGTATTATGGATTAACTCATTTAATAAAAATTTTTGATGAAAGTGAAAATATTTATCAGCTTAATAAAAAATTAAATGTTTCAAAAAGATTAAACTGGTTGAATATTGGCGGACAATTAATGCCTGAAGAAGATGTTGATATAATGAAAAACAAGATCAGGCAAAATGAAATAAATAGTTGGGATGACTTGCATGCATATTATAAATCAGAAGGCGAAAAATATAAACACAAAAAAACAGAACATGCACTTGCGTCTTTGTTTGAAATAGAAAAATTTGAAGCTGAAATATCAGCGCAAAAAATTAATGAATGGCTTGATAAAGCATTAATTATTCAATCAGGCATAACAGAAAAAATTTCTCAATCCAGGAAGAAAGATTATACAAATCCTTTCAGGCAAATGGTTTACAATTCAGCAGACGAAATGGATAATGTTATTGGAATTTTTGAAGGCAACAGTTTCATCAAACAAAAACAAAATGCATTTGAAGATTTTAAGCTGAAAATACAAAAGTTAAAAAGCAAATTTCAACTTTAATAAATCAGATTCCCGTTTTCGCAGGAATGATATGTCATTATATTTTTCTTCAACTTAATTATAAAAGCACATTAAAAATCACCTCGCTCCCGGCGGACAATATTGCTGTAAAAAACTTGTATATAAATGGCTGAGATGTTGCCTTGTACCAACACCTTCTGATAAACTATGTGTACGGTTTGGATAAGGCATAAACTGAAAGATCTTATTATATTTTATCAGCTCATTCAGCATCATTTCTGCATTTGCGTAATGTACATTATCATCGCCCGTTCCATGAATAATTAATAAATGTCCTTTTAAATTTTTTGCATACGTAAGCGGTGAACCTGCAATAAAATCTTCTTTATTTTCCTGTGGCAAACCCATATAACGTTCCTGGTAAATATCGTCGTAAGTAAGTTCGTTATCAACCGCTGCAATTGAAATTCCTGTTTTATAAATATCAGGAAACTGGAACATACAATTCAAAGTTGCAGAACCGCCGCCACTCCAGCCCCACACAGCAACGCGGCTTGTATCAATGTAAGGCAACTCCAAAATTTTCTTTGCAGCCATACCTTGATCATGAATATTTATACGCCCGATATTTCTATAAATAGATTTACGCCAGGCAGCACCTTTTGGCGCAGGTGTACCGCGACCATCAACACTTACATAAATGTATCCATCGCCGGCAAAATTCCCATTGTATAAAAAATTATAACCATTTCCATATTCATCTAAAACAGTTTGCGCTGCAGGTTCTGTGTACACATAAAATACAATGGGGTATTTTTTTGTTGAATCAAAATTGGTTGGCTTTACCATCCATGCGTCCATTGTAACACTATCATCGGTTGTAATTTTAAACAGGTCAACATGCGGCATGGTAAACCTGCTACTCCCCTGTTCTTCTTTTTTGATAACGGTATGTTTAGGCAGGCTGACCCAATCTTCAACCGGTGGTGTGTTTATGTTTGAAAAACTATGCGAAGCATACATTCCATTTGTTGAAAGATCGTAATCATGTGTGCCGCTTTCATCAGCAGGCGACAAGCGCTCAGCTTTACTTTTACCATCCATTTTTACACGATACAAATATTTTTGCGTAGCATTATCTGGCGAAGCCATAAAATATATATAACCACTTTTATCATCATAACCTTTCAATGTTATAATATCATAATCTCCATTGGTTAATAAAGTTTGCGTTTTGCCATCGCGACCAATTAAATAAATATGCCGCCAGCCATCCTTTTCACTCACCCACAAAAATGCTTTGCCATCTTTTACCCATTCCCAGCCCGTGGCAAAAGGATCGCCGGACCAGGCATTTTTGTTATCAACCCAAGCCTTATCATTCTCTGTATAAATTTCATTTGTTGCGCCACTTGCAGCATCACAATACATAATTTTTATTTCATTCTGCTTACGGTTGAATTGTTCAATGATAAGTTGCGAAGAATTCGCTGCCCATTCCATGCGTGGAATATAATGCTGCTGCGGATCGCCGGGCACATTCATTTTTGTTGAATTGCCTGTTGCAAGATTTACAACATATACATAACACGGCGATGGATCGGTACCGGCAACAGGATATTCAACCGGTTTTATAAATGAATAAATTGAATCCGTATTATCAATCATTAAAAAGTTAGGAATCTTCGTAGCATCAACTTTCCAGTAGGCAATACTCTTGCTGTCAGCGCTCCAGCGAAAACCATCTCGACAATCAAATTCTTCTTCATATACCCAATCAAAAGTGCCGTTAATCATTCGGTCTGTTCCATCATTTGTCAATTGCTTTATATTGTTTGATGTTAAATCTTCAACATATAAATTATGCTTACTTACATAAGCCACATTGTTACCATCAGGAGAAAATTTAGCATACATTAATGAAGCGGAAGGAAGTGATTTACCCACTTGTTTTAAACTGTTATCCGCAGTATTTAAAATCCAGTAATCACCACGTGTATCATAACGCCAAACTTTTTTACTGTTTGTATAGATGAGCAATTTCTTTCCATCGTTGGAGAAAAAAAAGTTACGCACTTTTAATGGCTGAGAAGAATCTTTTGGCGTGAGTTGCTGTGTTGTAGCAATCGTTGTTTTTGTAAATGAAGGCATCTGATATTGAACAATACCCTCCTGGTTATTTTCGTAATAACTGTTACCATCAGCAGACCATTGTAAACCGTGCGGTGGCTGCGCATTTGAATGAATAGTAAATAATGAACAAAGAATAATAAATAATGAAGTGAATAATTTATAAGTTGATTTCATTACAAAAATTTAAGTAGCGAAAGTAATTCAAAGCCATATTATACTGTAACCATTTATATAAGTTTAAGCGCCCAACTTTATTGACTTAATTTATTTTTTGCTTCTTCAGGCACAGCCATTAATTTTTTATTTGTATAATCGTAACATAATATTCCTGTTTTTGCCTTGCCGGCAAGAATAATATTATCTCTATTAATTATTTCGAGTTTATAGAAAAGATCAAATCCGAATTTATCAAAGCCCGATGCAGCCACAGAGATTTTTACTTCATCACCATAGCTTAATTCTTTTTTAAATTCTATTTGCGCATCAGCCATAATTAAAGAAGCATTTTCAAATTTCAATTCAGAATAATTAAAATGATTTAAGAACTGTTGTCGTGCTTCATGAATTAAAGAAAGAAAACTATCGTTGCCAACATGCCCGCCATAATTTAAATCTGTGATGCGTATTTTTATAATAGTTGAAAAATTAAATTGTTCGGGTAGGTTTATTTTAATGCGTTCCATAATTGCTGTTTCAAAAATTCAATTAATTTATCTGTTGCTTTTCTGCGATGACTAAAAATATTTTTTTCAGCTAGTTTCATTTCAGCAAATGTTTTACTACTTTCTTCTGGAATAAAAATTGCATCATAACCAAAACCATTTTCGCCTTTACGTTCATAAATTATTTTACCTTTTATTTTCCCTTCGAATAAATATTCTTCATCATTCATCATTAAAGAAATCACTGTTTTGAATTGCGCATTGCGGTTATTAATTCCATCTAATTTATTAAGGAGTTTATTAATGTTGGCTTCAAAATCTTTTTCGTCGCCAGCGTATCTCGCGCTTTTCACACCAGGTTCACCATTTAATGCTTCCACTTCAAGCCCGGTATCTTCACCAAAACAATTTTGTTTTGTAAGATTATAAATTGTTTTTGATTTTTCTGAAGCGTTTGCTTCGATCGTTTCATGTGGTTCAGGAATATCAATATCAATTCCTGCTTCTTCTAAAGTAATAATATCAAAGTATTCGCCAATTACAGAACGTATTTCTTCTACTTTATGCTGGTTATTAGTAGCGAATATGAGTGTGCTATCTTTTTTCAAGGCTAAACATTTTTTGTAAACTCTTCCAAAGTTTTTTCTTTTCTTCTACTGCATGTGCAGATTCATTATTTAATGCTGTTAAAGATGGTGCTGTAAGAATATAGCAATTATCATATTGTTGTACCTGGTAAAGCGGCATTGTAAAAGGTAATTCTATTTGCAATGCATCAACACCAAAAGATAATAAGAATTGTGGCTTTAATTCTTTTTTTAACTGAAGGAAATTTACTGCATCATTATTAAAATTTATTAAAGCAATGTGTGCTAGATTAAGTTTGCACGCATTTAAAATACCAGACAAAAAATTGAGGTTTGTTTCGCTTGCATAAACGCTGTCAGCTTCATTAACCAATACAATTATTTTTTTTTGATAATCGCCCAAATAACGCTTTACCGGTTTAGCTGGCTCTTTTGAAATTGCTTCCGCTTTTATCTCTTCATCAATAAAAACCAATGAATTTTTATACAGATCGGCCAAAACAAAATCAGGCAGTTGCTCCATTGTTTCCATTCTATTATTTATATGTTAAACAAATTTTTGCAAGTTTATAATATGATTAGCGGCTAAATCCTTGTGCAAATTTTCGTTTTCTTTGCATCAAATTTACAGGTATGACAGAGGTATCAGAAATAAACGTAAAAAAAATTAAAAGAAGTAAACTGCATGACCTTAATCTCGAAGACATTCCTTTTGGAAAGCATTTTACAGATCATATGCTTGAAGCCGATTATGAAAATGGTGAATGGAAAAATATTGAAATTAAACCTTACCAGCCATTACAATTAGATCCGTCTACATCTGCATTGCATTACGGGCAAGCGATTTTTGAAGGCATGAAGGCTTTTAAAATTACTAATGGCGATGCGTTTATTTTCAGACCATATGAAAATTTTATACGGTTTAATCTTTCAGCAAAACGTATGTGCATGCCTGAAATTCCGGAAGAAATATTTATTGAAGGGCTGCGCCAGTTAATTGAAATTGATAAAGACTGGATTCCTTCTAAAGCAGATCATTCTCTGTACATACGACCGTTAATGTTTGCCACCGATACAATGATTGGCGTAAAACCATCTGATAATTATAAATTCTTAATAATATTATGCCCGGTAAGTTCTTTTCATGCAACGCCAATGAAGATTTCAGTTGAAGAAAGATACACACGTGCAGAACCCGGCGGTGTTGGATTTTCAAAAAATGCCGGCAATTATGGAAAGAGTATGTTGCCTTCCAGAATAGCCAAGCAACACGGCTATGACCAGGTTTTATGGACAGATGCTTTTGAACACAAATGGTTACAGGAAGTTGGTATGATGAATGTTGGGTTTGTAATAAATCACATCTTTATAACACCGCCTTTAGAAGATACTATTTTAAAAGGCGTAACAAGAGATAGTGTTATTACCATTTTAAAAGATATGGGCGTTAAAGTTGAGGAGCGTAGAATTAGTATTAATGAAGTTGTTGAAAAATATAATAAAGGCGAAGTAAATGAAGTTTTTGGAATGGGAACTGCTGCGGTAATTTCTTTTATTGAGGAATTAAAATATAAAGAAACTATAATGAGGTTTGATGTGCACAGCTTTACAGTTGCTAAAAAAATAAAGTATGCATTAACTGAAATACGTTCCGGTAAGGCAGCAAATGATTATGGATGGATGTTAAAGGTGTAAGGCATTAATCATTTATTTTAAATTGTAACAATATTGATATTTCTCCCAAGTAATTCAAATCTTTTACTTTTCATTTTGAATAGAATCCTGAATTTTTTGGAATTTCCTTGCAGAGCGGTTACTTTTGCCTCCCCGAAAAAAATCGTGAATAAAAAAAATTTAAGGTAATAATGCCTACAATACAACAGTTAGTAAAAAAAGGTCGTGAGATTATAAGGGCAAAAAGTAAGTCAAGAGCCCTAGATTCATGTCCGCAACGCCGCGGTGTTTGCACAAGGGTCTACACTACAACTCCCAAAAAACCAAATTCAGCTTTGCGTAAAGTAGCAAAGGTGCGTTTAACCAATAAAATTGAAGTGATTGCGTACATTCCCGGTGAAGGACATAATTTACAGGAACATTCAATTGTATTAATTCGCGGTGGCCGTGTAAAAGATTTACCTGGTGTTCGTTACCACATTGTACGCGGCAGTCTTGATACTGCCGGCGTTAAAGACCGTAAAAAAAGCCGTTCTAAATACGGAACTAAGAAAGAAAAGCCAAAAAAATAATAAATCAATTTAATCGTCATAATACGCGATGAGAAAAACACAAGCAAAAAAATTACCCTTAGCGCCGGATGCCCGGTATAGCGACAAACTCGTTACACGCTTTATAAATAATATTATGTGGCAAGGCAAAAAAAGCACTTCTATTAATATTTTTTATGATGCTGTAGATAAAGTAAGCAAAATTACCGGTGAGAATGGCTATGAAACTTGGAGAAAAGCATTACAAAATGTGACTCCTGCAGTTGAGGTACGCAGTCGTAGAATAGGTGGTGCAACTTTTCAAATTCCTGCTGAAGTACGTTCAGACCGCAAAATTTCTTTAAGCATGAAATGGCTTATTCGCTATAGCAGGGAAAGAAACGGTAAAACAATGGCTGATAAACTTGCCAATGAAATTATAGCTGCAGCGAAAGGTGAGGGTGCTGCTTTTAAAAAGAAAGAAGATACACATCGCATGGCTGAAGCAAACAAAGCCTTCTCACATTTCAAAATATAATCTTATAAAGTCTTTATATGAAAGCTCTGGAAATTCCGGAGCTTTTTTTATTTCTTTACACTAATTAAAAATTGAAAAATTCAAAGTACTAATTGATCAATCAAATTATCACATGAAAAAAATATTGCTTTTTATTTTTTTGATAAGCATTTATGCAACTGCATTTAATCAAACAAAACAATTTACAACCATAAAAAATAATGTTGCCACACCTGTAAAAAATCAATGGCATTCCGGAACATGCTGGTGCTATTCCACAACTGCAATGACGGAAAGTGAAATGCTCGGCATGAACAAAACACCAAAATATATGCGCCGCCGCGGAAATACACGCTTTACAGAAGGCGGCTTATCACAGGATATGCTGAACGCTGTTGCAAATTATGGCGCAATGCCACAAGAAATTTATCCCGGTGTTGGCAGAGATACTGTAATGAATCATAATTATAAAATGGCTGATATTTTAAAAGTTTATCTTGATAGTGTGCTTGCTGCTAATCCTGATACAATACCTGCAGACTGGAATAATAATTTTGTACAAATTCTAAATAGTTACATTGGACAACCGCCCGCTGAATTTGATTATAATGGCAAACACTTTACACCCCAAACTTTTGCAGCTGCTTATGTAACTGAAAAGCCAGCTGATTTTATTGGGCTTACATCATTTACGCATCATCCATTTTATACCGGATTTGTAATGGAAGTTCCGGACAATTACAACAGTAATGCTTATTATAATCTGCCATTGGATGAATTTATCAATACTGTAAAAAAATGCATTGAAAATGGTTATACATTAACATGGGATGCTGATGTGAGCAATATTGGTTTTCGGCAGCGGCAAGGTATTGCCATGTGGGTAACGAATGCAAATGATTCAACTGGATTTCCTCAATTTACAGAACCAACCTACACGCAGGAAATACGACAAAATTTGTTTGATAAACAAGTTACACAGGATGATCATTTAATGCAAATAACCGGACTTGCAAAAGATGAAAGCGGAAAGGAATACTTTATTGTAAAAAATTCATGGGGAGAAGTTGGACCATATAAAGGATACATTTATGTAAGCATTCCATACTTCGCTATAAATACTATTTCTGTTGTAGTAAATAAAAAAGCAGTTGATAAAAACGAGATGGATAAACTCGCATTTAATTAATGGATGCACCTGTAAAAACATATTGTGATTTCATTACTACTTTACCTGCTGATAATGTACATAAATTTTATCATGATAAAGAGTATGGATTTCCGTTGAAAGAGGATAATGAATTATTCGCGAGACTTATCTTAGAAATAAACCAGGCAGGATTAAGCTGGACAACTATTCTAAACAAAAAAGAAAATTTTTATAAGGCATATGATGATTTCGATATAAAAAAAGTAGCGGCATATAAAGATAAAAAAATTGAAAAATTATTAAATGATGCAGGCATCATCCGTAATCGTTTAAAGATTAATGCGGCGATAGAAAATGCAAAAAGAATTCTTGCGTTGCAAAAGGAGCATGGTTCTTTTAAAAGTTGGATTGACAAACATCATCAATTGTCAAAAGAAGAATGGGTAAAACTTTTCAAGCAAAATTTTCGTTTTACCGGTGGCGAAATTGTTAATGAATTTTTAATGAGTGCCGGCTATTTGCCAGGAGCACATTCCAAAAATTGTCCTGTTTATAAAAAGATCGGAAAGCTAAAACCAATGTGGATGCGAAAATAATTATTTCATTTCTTTCCACGCATTAATCAATCCATTTGTTGACGAATCATGCGTAGTAATTTTATCATTGCTTTCTAACTCAGGTAAAACTTTCTTTGCAAGTTGTTTTCCCAATTCAACGCCCCACTGATCAAAACTGAAAATATTCCATATCACACCTTGCACAAAAATTTTATGTTCATACAATGCAATTAAATTACCTAAAGTTTGCGGCGTAATTTCTTTTATTAAAAATGAATTGGTTGGTTTATTTCCCTTGAATACTTTAAAAGGTAAAAGCTTTTTAATTTGCTCGGTTTTTTGCCTTCTTTCTTTAATTCTTCTCTTACTTCTGCTTCGTCTTTACCTTTCATTAATGCTTCTGTTTGTGCAAAAAAATTACTTAACAGTTTTACATGATGATCGCCAAGTGGATTATGTGTAATTGCAGGCGCAATAAAATCGCAGGGAATTAATAATGTGCCCTGATGTATTAATTGATAAAAAGCATGCTGACCATTTGTACCCGGCTCGCCCCAAATAACAGGACCGGTATTGTAATTCGTTTCACTCCCGTTTCTATCAACATATTTACCATTGCTTTCCATATTGCCTTGCTGAAAATAAGCTGCAAAACGATGCATGTATTGATCATAAGGAAGGATTGCTTCTGTTTGCGCTTTAAAAAAATTCGTGTACCATATTCCTATTAAAGCCATCAGCACAGGAATATTTTTATCGAAAGATGATGTTTTAAAATGCACATCTGCTTCATAGCCGCCTTTCAGCAACAATTCAAAATTATCATACCCAACAGTTAATGCAATTGATAAACCAATAGCGCTCCACAACGAATATCTTCCGCCAACCCAATCCCAGAATTCAAACATGTTTTTGGGATCAATACCAAACTTTTTTACTTCTTCAACATTGGTACTTAATGCTGCAAAATGTGCGGCAATCCAGCTTTCATCCTTACAATTTTCCAGGAACCATTTACGCGCCGTTTGCGCATTCGTCATGGTTTCCTGCGTGGTAAAAGTTTTCGATGCAATCAAAAACATCGTTTCATCAGGCGTTATCTTTTTTAAAGTTTCAGCAATGTGTGTTCCATCAACATTACTTACAAAATATGCCTGTATACCTTCAATCCAATAAGGTTTTAATGCTTCTGTAACCATCACCGGGCCTAAATCACTGCCGCCAATACCAATGTTTACTATGTATTTTATTTTTTTACCGGAGTAACCTTTCCATTCGCCGGTATGAATTTTTTTACAGAATGTTTTCATCTGTTCTTGCACGCGATGCACATCAGGCATAACATCTTTATCATCACTCATCATTGGCTCGCCGCTAAAATTTCTTAAAGCTGTATGAAGCACAGAACGGTTTTCCGTTTCATTAATCTTATCACCACTAAACATTTTTTCAATACCTTCTTTTACTTTACAATCTTCTGCAAGCTGTAACAGCAGTTGTAATGTTTTTTGTGTAATGATATTTTTTGAATAATCGAATAATAAATCTTTAAACCGAATAGAAAATTTTTTAAAGCGATCTACATCATCGTTGAACAAGCGCTTCATTAGCGTGTTGCGCATTTCATCGTGATGTTTGGTTAGCAAAAACCAGGCTTGTGTATTAGAAGGATTAATTTTAGGTAGCATGTTTTTTATTTAATAACTGCGGAATTAGCCGGCGAATTTACAACTGATTAATTACTTCAATTGTTTTATCAATCATTTGATCTGTTATATTCAAATGTGTAACTATTCTAACCTGTGTTTTAGAAATCACTATTACCAGAATATCCTGGCTTTTTAATTTGTCAGCTAATTGTGCGGCTGTATATTTTTCGCGTACTTCAAAAATGAGTATATTAGTTTCAACGGCTAATATTTCGCCTGTAAAATCTTTTTGCTGCAATGCAATACAAATTTGTTTTGCATGTTTATGATCTTCTTTCAATCGTTCAACATTATTATCCAAAGCATAAATGCCCGCAGCCGCTAATATGCCTGCCTGCCGCATGCCGCCACCAAATACTTTTCTTATTCTTCTTGCTTTGGTAATAAAATTTTTTGTGCCAATAAGAATGCTGCCAACAGG
This sequence comes from uncultured Parafilimonas sp., assembly GCA_964236165.1. GTDB lineage: Bacteria > Bacteroidota > Bacteroidia > Chitinophagales > Chitinophagaceae > Parafilimonas. The sequence goes on from CAXSDU010000066.1 coordinate 19,240, forward strand.
CGCACCTAAACCTTTGCTTAAACAAACAGAAATACTATCGAAAATTTTTCCGTATTGTTTCGTTGATTCATTTTTAGCAACGATTGCATTAAATAATCTTGCGCCATCCAAATGCAAACCAAGATTATATGCTTCGCAAATTTTTTTTATTTTTTTGATGTCTTCAAAACCATAACAACTTCCGCCACCGCGATTAGCAGTATTCTCCAACGAAACTAATTTAGAAATTGGTTTATGTATATCATTTTTATTGTTGATAGATGCTTCAACCTGCTGCGCATTAACTCTTCCATTATTTCCTTCAATTAATTTAACGGAACAACCAGAGTTGAACGCTATGCCGCCACCTTCATATTGGTAAACATGTGAAAGATGATCACAAATAATTTCATCGCCGGGTTGTGTATGACATTTTATTGCAATCTGATTTGTCATGGTTCCGCTTGGGCAAAATATGGCAGCCTCCATTGCAAACATTTCAGCAACTTTTTCTTCTAATTCATTAACAGTCGGGTCTTCACCAAAAACATCATCACCCAATTTTGCATGCAGCATTGCATTTAACATGGCTGCTGTTGGTTTGGTTACTGTATCACTTCTAAAATCAATCATTGCCTGCGAAGATAAAGGCAAAGCGATTTATATTTTAAGTTCAGGCATTGAAAAAAAGATCAACAAAAAATAAATTACTGCACATCTTTATTATAGAATAACTATTTTTATTGCTCATCATCAAACCAATAAATCTTGCCATATGACTGAAAGAAGAAAGTTTATCAAGCAGCTTGGCGGTTCTGCATTATTCCTTGGAGCAGGTTCATTAAAAAGCCTTGCTGCAAAAGAGCAACGTGAAAGAATTATACTTGCTAATCATCAAAAATATTCTGCAAATGATACCGTACGTATTGCAGGTATAGGTATGGGAATTATGGGTTTTAACGATGTAAACGATGCGATAAAAGTTCCCGGTGTTGAACTGGTTGCCTGTTGCGATTTATATGATGGTCGTTTGGCGCATGCAAAAGAATTATATGGTAACAGTCTCATCACCACAAAACGTTACGAAGATACTTTAGCAAGAAAAGATATTGATGCTGTTATTGTATCAACAAGCGACAACTGGCATAGCCGCATTTGTATTGATGCGATGAAAGCAGGCAAAGCTGTTTACAGTGAGAAACCGATGGTGCACCAAATAAGCCAGGGCTGGGATGTTATTAACACGCAAAAAGAAACCAAAAAAGTAATGCAGGTAGGCAGCCAGCGCGTTAGCAGCATTGTGTTTGCAAAAGCAAAAGAAATGTATGAAGCCGGTGATATTGGAAAAATAAATTCTGTTGAAGCTGTGTTCAACCGGCAAAGTGCATTAGGTGCGTGGGAATATACTATACCGCTTGATTCATCTTCTAAAACTGTTGATTGGGATCGTTACCAGGAATATGCTGATAAAAAAGTTGCCTGGGATGAAAAACGTTTTTTCTGGTGGCGCAATTATCGTGAATATGGAACTGGCGTTGCAGGTGATTTGTTTGTGCATTTATTAAGCGGCTTGCATTTTATCACATCAAGCAAAGGACCTGAAAAAATTTATTCTATTGCAGGCTTAACTTATTGGAAAGACGGCAGAAATGTGCCCGATGTTATGAACGCTGTTTTGCAATATCCTGAAACAGACGTGCATCCCGGATTCCAGGTAACATTAAGAGTAAACTTTATGAGTGGTGAAGGTGAAACAGGTTATACAAGAATTACAGGAACAGAAGGTGTAATGGAAATGCATGATGATGGTTTTACAATAAAGCGGCACAAACTTACTAAAGCACCAGGTATTGGCGGATGGGATTCTTTAGCAACTTATACAAATGAAATGCAGAAAGAATTAATGGATGCTTATAATAAAAAATATTCTGCAGAAGATCAGGCTGAATCAAACCTTACTGATTTAACGTATGCAGCACCGGAAAATTATAATGAACATTACGATCACATGGTAAATTTCTTCAACAGTGTGCGTACCGGTGCGCCGGTTGTTGAGGACCCTACTTTTGGTTTGCGTGCAGCTGGACCTTGCTTAGCCTGCAATGAAAGTTACTTTCAAAATAAAGTTATTAATTGGGATGCAAATAAAATAAAAACAGTATAGCAGAATAAACAG
>CAXSDU010000067.1:0-20613 GCA_964236165.1 uncultured Parafilimonas sp.
CAATTACGGTTTTGATGATGATTCTGATTCTAATCATCTCAACAAAAATAAATGCACAAACAAACACATTTCCAAACACAGGCAGTGCCGATATTGGCACAACAACGCCGGATGCATCATCGCTGTTAGATATGAAATCAACTGCAAAAGGTTTGTGTATACCACGTATGACGAAAACCAAACGGGATGCAATTACAAGTCCGGCTACAGGATTGCTAATTTATCAAACCAATTCAACACCGGGCTTTTATAATTATGATGGTTCTGTATGGCAGTCTGTTTCATCAGGTAGTTCAGCAACGGAATATTGGAAGAAGAAAGGCAGTTCAGTTTATTATAATGCAGGCAATGTTGGTATTGGAACAAATACACCTGTAGCAAAGTTGCAGGTTGTTGACAGCAGTGTTATTTTTAGTGCAGCCGGTGATATTCCTTCATCACCACATAACCCGCCAGTCTCAGGTGCGGGCAGGCGAATGATGTGGTATCCTGATAAAGCAGCTTTCAGAGCAGGCTATGTGGAAAGTAATCAATGGGATGCAGCCAGCATTGGCGTTTATTCTTTTGCTACCGGGTACGACGTAACAGCAAATAATGTAGGCGCCGTTGCAATGGGAATATATCCATCCGCAACCGGGGAGGGTTCAACAGCAATGGGTGTTGAAACTTCTGCGAATGCTGACTTTTCAACAGCAATGGGATTTGGTACAATTGCCAGTGGGTCCGCCTCTGTTGCATTAGGTAGCGATGCAACTGCAAGCGGCAATAGTGCAATTGCAACAGGAGAGAATACTATTGCAAGCGGTGAAGCTTCAACAGCTATGGGTGATGGATCAACTGCAAGCGGTAAATCGTCAACTGCTATTGGGGCCGGGGCTGTAGCTAGCGGTAATTATTCTGTTGCTCTTGGTTCTTCAGTTACAACAAATGGTCAATCTGGTGCATTCATTTTTGGCGATGATGCCTCGGGCAGATCGGAATCAAGATATTATAACGATGTGCCAAATCAGATGCAAATGGTATTTGCCGGTGGTTATCGTTTATACACCGGCACAAGCGCTGCTGGTGTTAGAATGAACGGTGGAGATAATAGCTGGAGCTCAATTAGTGACAGTACAAAAAAAGAAAAAAAATTACCTGTAAACGGAGAAGATTTTTTAAATAAAATTTCAAAGTTTAAGCTATATACATGGAATTATAAAGGACAGGATGTAACGAGGTTTCGCCACTACGGACCAATGGCACAGGATTTTCATAATGCATTTGGTAAAGATGCAATTGGAAGTATTGGTAATGATACTTTGATTAATCAACAGGATTTTCTTGGCGTAAGTTTTATTGCGATACAAGCGCTTGAAAAAAGAACTGAAACAATTAAATCACAGCAAACCGAAATTGATTCTTTAAAATCAGCAAACAGTTTTTTGCAACAACAATTGAATGATATTAATGTAAAAATTAATAAAATAGAAATTGCGATGAGCCAATGCTGCAATAGCTTTTCATCGAACATGCAAATAAGCAATTTTCAAGCAGGTGCAACAACAAATGCAGCAAGGCTTGAACAGAATGTTCCAAATCCATTCAACGGAAGTTCGACTATCAGTTATTATGTTCCTTCGGGTTTTCATACTGCACAGTTAATGATCGCAGATATTTCAGGGCATGTTTTAAAAACGTATGCTCTTTCACAAAATGGTTATGGCAAACAAATTATTTCCAGCGGCGAATTAGCAAGTGGCACTTATCAATATTCTTTATTAGTTGATGGAAAATTAATTGATACAAAGAAGATGATTTTATCTAAATAATAATCCTGCTCTCTTGGTTAAGATTTTATTCAAAAAAAACTAAAATATGAAAAAGACAATTACAATTTTATTTGTGATGATGATTTTGATCATTACAAAAACAACGATTGCGCAAACCAATACATTTCCATCAAGCGGTAAGGTTGGTATTGGAACAACAACACCAAACAGTTCTTCTTTACTCGAAATTAAATCAATGAATAAAGGCTTGCTTATTCCACGCATGACGCAAACACAGCGCAATGCAATTGCATCGCCTGCAAACGGTTTACTGATTTATCAAACAGATAATACTGCAGGTTTCTATAATTATAATGGATCTTCATGGAAGGCTGTTTCTTCTCCAACAACCTGGCTAAAAAGCGGTACTTCAATTTATTATACCGGTGGTAAAGTTGGTGTTGGCATTAACTCTCCTGTATATAAACTTGATGTTGCCGGTGATATTAATATTAATTCGGGCAGTGTATTTCGTATTAATGGCAGCCGGGTTTTTTACGATGACGCATCTAATCAAAATATGTTTGTTGGTGATAATGCAGGCATTTCAAATACAGGTTATAACAATACCGGTGTTGGTCCATTATCATTAAATAAAAATACAGGCGGTAATTATAATACGGCACTTGGCGCAAACAGTTTAGGCGTAAATACTTCAGGTGTTTCAAACACAGCGATTGGAGAAAAAGCACTGGCAGGAAATGTACTCGGATCTTATAATACAGCTTTAGGATCCGGCGCTTTGCACAACAATGTTCTTGGCAATTATTATGTTGCTGTGGGTTATCAAAGTTTATACAACAGCGATGCGGTTGGAAATGCCACTAATACAGCTATTGGTTACAGATCAGGATATTCAAATACATCCGGCGATGGCAATACAATGTTGGGTTATCAGTCTATGTATCATAATACAACCGGCGGAGCTAATACGGCAACAGGCAGTTCTTCATTATTAAATAATACAACAGGTTTTAATAACACTGCAATAGGCAATGCAGCAATGCAAAGCAATACTACAAGCGCTTTCAATACGGCGGTTGGTTCTACCGCTTTATTAAGTAATACCATAGGAAGTTCAAACACAGCTGTTGGTGAAAAAGCGATGCAAAGCAATGTTAACGGTGGTTCAAACAGTGCGTTAGGTTCAGGTGCATTACAGAATAATATTTCCGGTCAATGGAATACAGCACTTGGCTTTCAAAGCTTATATAGTTATAATGCCAGTAATAATACAGCAATTGGTTATCAGTCACTTTATTCTGATGGAAATTCTACCGATAATACTGCAATCGGAACGCAGGCTTTATATCATAACGGAACCGGCGGTACTGGAAATCAAAATTCATTTGGCAATGTTGCTGTTGGAAGTGGTGCAGGGTTTAATAATGGCCTTAGTTTGCTAAATGTTTTTGTAGGATACCAATCAGGCTATGCAAATAAAGGAGGCAGTTATAATGTTTTTGTAGGTCATAATGCAGGAGATGATAATACAGAAGGTGATTATAATACATTTGTTGGTTACCAGGCTGGTGAATACAATGTTTCAGGAAACTTTAATTCATGCTTTGGCTATGATGCAGGTTATAATTGTACGGGCAGCAATAATACTTTTCTTGGCAACTACACAACAACAAATAAAAGCGCTGCAAGTAACAGCACAGCGGTTGGAAACGGAACAACTATAGTGGATGATGCAGTAGTTGCATTAGGCAATGCAGCATTGGGTGCCGTTGAATCTTACGCGCAGTATTTTGTATTTTCTGATGGCAGGTATAAAAAAATGTAAAAGAAAATGTTGCCGGACTTGACTTCATAAATAAACTGCGTCCTGTAACGTACAATCTTGATGTAACAGGCATAAATAAAACGTTGAATGCTGATGCAAAAGCATTTTCTAATAACATGGTTGAAAATAAAGAAAAGAATGTATATACTGGTTTTATTGCGCAGGAAGTTGAAAAGGCAGCGAACGATATAGGATATAATTTTAGTGGTGTAAAAAAACCGCAAAGCGATAAAAGTTTTTATGCTTTAAGCTATTCTGATTTCGTTGTGCCATTGGTAAAAGCAGTTCAACAATTATCAAATCAGAATGATTCTTTAAAACAAATGAATGCTTCATTACAATCGCAGATGAATGAAATGAAAGCAGCTATTCAAATGCTGGCAAATAAAGAAGGTGTAGATGTTTCATCAGCATCAGTTAATGCATCGCTTACTTCTGCAGCGCTTGCGCAGAACGTTCCTAATCCCTATAATCATACAACTTCAATTGCATATAATTTACCGGCCACAATTTCATCAGCACAAATTATTGTTACCGATAATACAGGTAAAGTTTTAAAAACTGTAAATATTTCCGGCGCAGGAAAAGGTGTATTGCATTTAGATGCTTCTTCACTGGCAGCAGGCGCTTATAATTATTCTTTATATGTGGATGGAAAAATGATTGACAGCAGGAAAATGGTATTATCAAAATAAATATAATTATCTGCAATTTTTAGGGTTGAATGCGAGCCATTGTAATTTGCAATGGTTCTTTTTCACAATAAACATCAATTGAATTTACCTTATAAATTATAAAGAGATCTTATTTTATAGGGTGATATAGCATGAAGCATATTTTTGCTTTGTGAAGTATAGCTTTCTTTTTTACTTTTTATTTTTTACTTTTTTCTTTTCAAGCGCCCAGCAATTTGGTGGCGAACCTGCTTCCGTAAAATGGAAGCAGGTGAACACAGATACGGTTCGCGTTATTTTTCCGCAGGGATTAGACAGTATTGCAAAACGCATTGCTACAATTACTTCAAAAGAGCAACAACAATACAGCAGCACAATTGGCAACAGGTTGCATAAAATAAGTATAGTGTTGCACAATCAAACTACTTTTTCAAATGGATTTGTTGGTTTGGGTCCGTGGCACAGCGAATTTTTTCTTACGCCATCGCAAAATACTTTCGAATTAGGCGCAATAAGCTGGAATGATTTATTAAGTATTCATGAATACCGGCACACTGAACAATACAGCAATTTTAATATTGGTTTATCGCACACAATGAAAATCTTATTTGGTGAAAATGGCCAAGCACTTGCAAATGCGGCTGCAATTCCTGATTGGTTTTTTGAAGGCGATGCTGTATATAATGAAACCTTATTAAGTGAACAAGGACGTGGAAGATTGCCTTTATTTTTAAACGGATATAAAACTTTGTATTTGCAAAACAAGCATTATAATTATATGAAATTGCGTAATGGTTCTTACAAAAATTATGTGCCAGATCATTATCCGCTTGGTTATATGCTGGTTGCTTACGGGCGGGAAGAATATGGAAATGATTTTTGGAAAAATGTTACGCAATATGCTGTTGCCTATAAATCACTTTTTTATCCAATGCAAAATGGAGTTAAAAATTATACGCATATTTCTTTTAATGATTTTGTGAACAATGCATTTGATTATTATCATAAACAATTGAATAATCAATCATTTTCAAATTTGCAGTTTATAGATTCTGCTAAAAAAAATAATGTAATTGATGAGAAATATCCTTATATAACTAATGCTGGTTCTGTTATTTCATTACAAAAAAGCTATAAGAATAATCCATATTTTGAAATAAATAATTTAGATGGAAGTAAAAATAAAATTGCTTTTGAAGACATAACTGATGATGATTATTTTTCTTACAACAATAATAAAATAATTTATTCTTCATACAAACCAAATGCACGTTGGGGAAACAAAGAATACAGTGAAATAAGATTGCTTGATTTTAATACAAAACAGGAGAAAAAAATTACTTCGGGCACAAGGTATTTTTCTCCGGATATTTCACATGATGGAAAAATGATTGCTACTGTTGAGTTATTGCCAAATCAAAAGTCAAGGCTGGTATTACTTAGTGTAAAAGCAAAAATTTTAAAAAGTTTTCAAAATAAAAACGGTCATATTTTTTCTTATCCAAAATTTTCCGGTGATGATAAGTTTATTTATGTGTGTGATAGAAATGCTGCCGGTGAAATGAGCATCTTAAAACAAAATATTGATGGTGGAAATTCAAATCAAATAATTCCTTATCAAAACAGAATTATTGGTTTTCCAATTATACAAAACGATACATTATTTTATTCCTGTTCTAATAATGGCAGTGATGAAATTTGGGCATACATTAATTCACAAAATAAAAATTACCGGGTTGCCACTGCAGCAACAGGTTTATACCAGGCATCTTTGCTTAATAACAAAATTCTTACTTCAGTATTTACTGCAAATGGTTACAAGCTTGCAGCAATTTCACCTAAATGGCAAACAATAAATAATAACGATACATTAAAATCTTTGTACGTTTCAAAACCATTTCAAACATCATCAAACGAATTGCTTCAAAATATTTCTGTAAGAAATTTAGATGTAAATAAATATTCAAAAACTTCAGGTGTTTTTCATTTTCATAGTTATAATCCATATTTTGATGATCCTGATTATTCTTTTATTTTATATGGACAAAACGTATTAAATACAATTCAAAGTCAATTATTTTATACTTACAATCGCGATGAAAATTTTCATCGGGTTGGTTATACAGGAATTTATGGCGGATGGTTTGTGCAACCTTTTATTAATGTAAATGAAACATGGCACAGAACAGCAACATTAAATACAGATACATCTTTGCACTGGAATGAAACGAAATTTTCTGCAGGCTTACAATTACCATTAGATTTTACCGGCGGAAAAATGTACCGCAACTTAACTTTAAAATCTTCATATAATTTAAGCGCTGTTCAATGGCAGGGTTTTGCTAAAGAACTTTTAAATAATTCAAATTTCGGCTACTTAGAAAATCGAATAAGCTATTCACAGTATATTCAGCAGGCTGTACAATATATTTACCCACGTTTTGGGCAATCAATATCCTTGCAATACAGAACTGGTAAAACTTCGCATCAATTTTTGGCAACCAGTAATTTGTATTTTCCGGGAATTTTAAAAACGCACAGTTTAGTTATTAATCTTGCTTACCAGTTTAGAGATACTTCGGGAAAATATTATTTTGATAATAATTTCCCATTTTCAAGAGGATATTCAGTTGTAGATTACCCGCACATGTTTAAAGCAGGAATTAATTATCATTTCAATCTTTTTTATCCTGATTGGGGTTTTGGAAATATTATTTATTTTTTAAGAATCCGGGGTAATATTTTTTATGATTATACGCGGGTTAACAGTTTGCGTACAAGAAATCATTATAACTTTAATTCAACCGGAGCAGAAATTTTCTTCGACACAAAATGGTGGAATCAGCAGCCAATAAGTTTTGGCATCCGATACAGCAGGCTTTTAAATCTTGATATTAAAGCTGCAAATACTAATCAATGGTCATTCATTCTGCCTTTAAATCTATAAATCGTTTAGATTGTCATTTTAAAATTGTAAAAGTGCATTTAGGCAATTCACTATAAATTTCTAAAATTGTTAGTTTTATCAATATAAAGGACAATACATTAAATAATATCCACAATTCGTTAATATCTCAATTTTACCTGTATAACTTCTAAAAAAATTGCACCAATAAGTATAAATCTTATATCTTCGCGCTCCAAAATTTATGTCCAAACAGCCATTGATTCAACAAGACGGGAGTATAATTGAAGCACTTGGCAACGCTATGTTTAGATTAAAATTAGAAAACGGACATGAAATTCTGGCAACAATCTCTGGTAAAATGCGCATGCATTACATACGTATTTTGCCTGGCGATAAAGTTAAAGTTGAAATGAGTCCTTACGATTTATCAAGAGGAAGAATCATTTTAAGATACAAATAATAAAGGCTGAAGGCTGAAAGCTAAAGCGGAAAGCAAATAATATGAAAGTAAGAGCTTCTATTAAAAAACGCAGTGTAGATTGCAAAATCGTTAAACGAAAGGGCAAGCTGTATGTAATTAACAAAAAGAATCCTCGCTTTAAGCAGAGACAGGGATAAGAATTGTACATTAAAATAAAAAAATAGCAAATAACTTATGGCTCGTATTGCCGGTGTCGATTTACCAAAAAATAAAAGAGGCGAAATAGGCTTAACCTATATATATGGTATAGGCCGCTCAACCGCCCGTTATATTCTTGATAAGGCAAATATTAATTACGATAAAAAAGTAAATGATTGGGACGATGAAGATCTTAATCATATTCGTTCAATAATTACTGATGAAATAAAAGTTGAAGGTGCACTACGTAGTGAAGTACAAACGAGCATAAAAAGATTATTGGATATTGCTTGTTATCGCGGACTTCGTCATCGCAGAGGATTGCCGGTTCGCGGTCAGCGCACACGTACTAACAGTCGTACAAGAAAAGGTAAACGTAAAACTGTTGCCGGTAAAAAGAAAGCTCCTAAAAAATAATTTATAAATAGTAAAACACAAACATCAATTTCCAGATAGCACTATTTTTTAAAGATTTTGGAATTGTTTTTTGAATTTTAATAAAGATGGCAAAAGCAGCAAAAGCACAGGTAAGTGCTAAAACAGCAGCAAAAAAAAGAATAGTAAAAGTAGATACATATGGTGATGCTCACATCAATGCTACTTTTAATAATCTCATTGTTTCACTTACAAATAAACAAGGTCAGGTTATAAGCTGGTCTTCAGCAGGAAAAATGGGATTTCGCGGTTCTAAAAAGAATACACCATATGCTGCACAAATGGCTGCACAGGATGCAGCAAAAGTTGCAGTTGACGCAGGTTTAAAAAGAGTGGATGTGTTTGTGAAAGGTCCTGGCGCTGGTCGTGAAAGTGCTATTCGTGGTTTAGCACAAAGCGGAATTGAAGTTTCAATGATAAGAGATGTAACACCATTACCGCATAATGGTTGCCGTCCTCCAAAAAAGAGAAGAGTATAAAACCTTCGGGTTTATTAATAACCGGATGTGTAATTTATTTTTGATTTTTACTGATTACACATCGTCACTAAAAAATCAATATAATAATTATGGCGCGTTATAACGGTCCAAAAACAAAAATCTGCCGTATGTTCGGCGAGCCTATTTTAGGCAATGGTAAATGGTTAGGTAAAAACAGCAATCCACCGGGGCAACATGGAGCTTCTCGTAAACGAAAAACTTTAGGTGAATATGCTCTACAGCTTAAAGAAAAACAAAAAGCAAAATATACTTATGGCGTTTTAGAACGCCAGTTTCGTAAAACATTTGAAGAAGCTGCACGAATAAAAGGTGTTACAGGTGAAAACCTTATCAAATTATTAGAAGCACGTCTTGATAATGCTGTTTTCCGTTTAGGCATTGCTCCTTCACGACCTGCAGCACGACAGTTGGTTTCTCATAAACATGTTACTGTTAACGACATCGTTGTAAATATTCCTTCTTATCAGTTAAAGGCTGGTGATAAAATATCATTAAAAGAAAAAAGCAGTAATAATTCTTCCTTAACAAGCCAGATTCGCGGTAAGAGCCCAAAGTTTAGTTGGCTTGATTGGAATGATACAGAAAAGTTAGGCACGTTCATAACTTATCCTGAAAGAGATAGTGTTCCTGAAAATATAAGAGAACAGTTAATTGTAGAATTGTATAGTAAATAAACTATAAGCTTTAAGCTACAAGGCATAAGCTTTCATGATAATAAAAAATAAATTTCTTAAGTCTGCATTAGTTGATTTAAGGTTAACAATAAACAAAAACAGGAATAAAAAATGGCCATTTTAAACTTTCAGAAACCAGACAAAATCATCTTACAAAAAGCAACTGATTTTGAAGGTTCCTTTGAATTTCGCCCTTTAGAACAGGGTTATGGTTTAACCATTGGTAATGCATTACGCAGGGTTTTATTAAGCAGCCTTGAAGGTTATGCTATTACCGGGATTAAGATAGAAGGTGTTGACCACGAGTTTGCTACAATTAAAGGTGTTACTGAAGATGTAACTGAAATTATTCTTAATCTTAAACAAGTTAGATTTAGAAAAACAGTTGATCATGATGTAGCAAGTGAAAAGGTTATGATGAATATTAAGGGTAAATCTGAATTTAACGCCGCTATGTTAAATGAAGGTATGCAAAGCTTTCAGGTAATGAATCCTGAGCTTGTTATTTGTACCATGGATCCAACAGGTAAGCTTGATATTGAACTTACCGTTTCAAAAGGACGTGGTTATGTTCCTTCAGAAGAAAACCGCGGTAAGGATATGCCGCTTGGTTACATTCCGATTGATTCAATTCATACACCAATTAAGAATGTAAAATACGCAGTTGAAAACTATCGTGTAGAACAAAGAACAGACTATGAAAAGTTGTTGCTTGATGTTGCTACCGATGGAACAATTCATCCTGAAGAAGCCGTTAAACAAGCATCACGTATTTTGATTCAACATTTGATGATTATAACTGATGAGAACATCACATTCGACAACAAAGAAGATCGTAAAGAAGATGTTGTTGATGAACAAATGCTGCAGTTACGCAAAGTATTAAAAACACCATTAGAAGATCTTGATCTTTCTGTACGTGCATTTAACTGCTTAAAAGCTGCAAAAATTAATAGTTTAAGTGAGTTGGTTCAATATGAACAGGAAGACTTAATGAAATTCCGCAACTTCGGCCAAAAATCTTTAAGTGAAATTGAACAGGTTTTAGGTGAAAGAGGTTTGCATTTTGGAATGGATTTAAGTAAAATGGGTTTAGACGATATTAATTAGGTTTTAAGAGTTGACTTTAGCTAACTCTTTTTTATAACAGCTTTGTAATTCCCTGGCAACGGTATAAGGCTAAAAAATAAATGTCATGCGTCACGGAGATAAAATAAAAAATTTAAGCCGCACAAAATCACATAGAGATGCTTTGCTGGCTAATCTTGGCAGCCAGTTAATAGTAAACAAAAGAATTGTTACTACACTTGCAAAAGCAAAAGCATTAAGAACTTATGTTGAACCTTTAATTACTAAAACGCGTAAAGGTGAAAGCCAGGAACAGATCATGCATCAGCATCGCGTGGTATTTAGTTATTTAAAAGATAAGCATGCAGTAAAAGAATTGTTTACGGTTGTTGCGCCGAAAATTTCCAGTCGTCCGGGCGGTTATACACGCATCATAAAACTGGGTACACGTATCGGTGATAATGCAGAGCTTGCAATGATTGAATTAGTTGATTTTAATGATGTGTACGGAAAAGCTGCGACTATTAATACCACTGAAACTGGTAAAAAAACTCGTCGTGGCCGTACCAAAAAATCAGCCGAATCTACAGAGGAAACTGCTGTTGCTAAACCTGCAGATATTGTTGAAGAAATAAAAGTTGCAGAAGAAGTACAAGCACCAGTTGCCGGTGAAGAAAATATTGAAAAAGGAACAGAGGAATAATAATTTGTTATCAAAAACAAAGGCAAGATCAAAAATGATTTTGCCTTTGTTTTAATACGAAGTGAATTTATTTTTATAATTTCTTCAGCATATCTACAACGCCTTCTTTTTTTAAAATCAAGTAACCAAGCCTATCATTGCTTATACCTTCTTTCAAACTATAATTAAAATAAAGCTGTTCATTTTTCACTTCCGTTTCAAAGTATCTGAACTGAATATTTGAATATTGTTTCAGTGATTCTCCGATCTCATACAAATGCGTTGAAAGAATAAAAAGCGTACTATTAATTTTACGTAATCCTTCAATAACTGTAAGACTGCATTTCATTGCATCTTCCACATTTGTACCTTTAAATAATTCATCAATCAGTACTAACCAGTTTTTTCCATCAGTAATTTGCTCAATCGTTTTTCGTATTCTTTGCACTTCATTGAAAAAATAACTTTCACCTTTCATCACGTTATCAAAAACATGAATATTACTTATCAATCCATCAAAAAAATTCAATTCTATGTTTTTAGCGGGCACGCCCATACCAACATGAGCAAGATAGGCGCTGATGCCAATCGCTTTTATAAAAGTGCTTTTACCAGCCATATTTGCACCAGTGAGAAATAAAAAATTTTTCTGCGGTAATAGTGTTACATCGTATGAAACGGGCGTTTGTAACAATGGATGATATAATTGTTTTGCTTCAAAATGCGGAACAATATTTTGTGTAAAAAGGGGAAATGAAAAATTATATTTTATGCAAGCAGTTGCCATACTGAATAAAGCATCGAGCCGGCTGTAAATCTCCAAAAGCTCCTGCGCTTCCTGCTTATAATTATTGCGTATAAAAAATCCAAAATGCAATATTGTTTGTCTTGATATTTTTTTTGATTTTTTATATTGAATTATTTGTTGTGCCACCGGTTTGCTAATAAGCATTTTTATTCGCTGAAGCAATACATCTAAAGTGGCAGGATTATTTTCTTTGTTTAGCAATTCATATATTTTCGACATGCCCTGCAGAAAATCTGTAAAATGTGTTATTGAATATTTTATCAAAGAAAAATCAGCAGTATAAAATGTTTTATAAAGACTACTGCTAACAACATTTGCGCCTGAAGGAATATTTTCAACTTGCGATTCATAAAATTTCTCAATCATTAAAACCGAACCGTTTGAAATACTTATTGGCCAATCGGTATGCACATGTATAATTTGTTTAAGTAGTTGTTGGCGTTCATTTATTTCTTTAATTGATTGAAGTGGTGTTTTTAGATAATGCTCAAACCATAATTTACCGTTGCTGGTTTTGCAAAAATTAAGATAATGCAACAAAGATTGTTCTTCATTGTAGTCGAGAATAGAAAGATCGTATAAGGTTGTTTTGTCTGTTACCATTGAATTTCAAGCTTTATCTTGCAAATTTTAATCGCGATCCTTTATTAGATTCATTAATCACACCATTTTCATAAACAAGGTTACCATTTATTAATGTATGTGTAGCAGATGCAGGAAATTCAAAGTTTTCTAACGGGCTCCAGCCGCATTTGTATAAAATGTTTTCTTCTTTTACATTGAAAGGTTTATGCAAATCTACCAGTACTAAATCTGCAAAATAATTTTCACGAATAAACCCGCGATCTTCTATTTCAAAACAATTTGCTACAGCATGACTCATTTTTTCTGCAATCTTTTCAAGTGTAATTTTTCCTTCTTTATAATAGTGCAGCATCAACATTAAAGAATGTTGAACGAGCGGTAACCCAGCATGCGCTTTTTCATATGGTTCATTTTTTTCTTCCCATGTATGCGGCGCATGATCAGTTGCAATTACATCCAATTTATCATCAAGTAAAGCATTCCACAAAGCTTTTTTATTATCAGGTGATTTTATTGCAGGATTACATTTTATTAAATTGCCTAAACGTTCATAATCATCGCTCGTAAAATGCAAATGATGCACACAAACTTCTGCCGTAATTTTCTTTTCTTTTAAAGGAATCAGATTAGTAAAAAGCTGCAATTCTTTTTCTGTACTGATGTGCAGAATATGTAAACGGCTGCCATATTTTTTTGCATATTGAATAGCTCTGAATGAAGATTCAAAACAAGCTTCTTCGTTTCGTATAATGGGATGATCTGAAGCTTCCAAAATTTCTTTTTCTACTTTCAGTTTTGCAAAATTTTCTTTTATAATTTTTTCATCTTCGCAATGCGTAGCAATTAATAATTCTGAATTTGAAAAAATTTTATCCAGCACCAGCGGATTATCTACCAACAAATTTCCGGTTGATGAACCCATGAATATTTTCACGCCACAGATATCTCTTCTTTTTTCATTACACCGCATCACTTCATCATAATTATCATTACTCGTGCCCATAAAAAAAGAATAATTGGCAAGCGAAGTATGTTTTGCGATGGTGTATTTATCTTCTAATAATTGTTGTGTAAATGCCGGAGGCTTTGTATTCGGCATTTCCATAAAACTGGTTATGCCGCCCGCAACTGCAGCTTTTGATTCTGTATAAATAGTTGCTTTATGCGTTAAGCCAGGTTCGCGAAAATGAACCTGGTCATCAATTACACCGGGAAAAAGAAAAAGTCCTGTTGCATTAATTTCTTTTATAGCATATTTAAGCGCGATGCGCGGCGCAATTTTTTCAATTCTTCCATTTTTAATCAATACATCGCTTTGAAAAATCTTATTTTCATTTACTATACTTGCACCTTTAATCAGATAATTCATAATGGCTGTTGAGCTTTACATGCAAATTAATCATACTAACTGCATCGATTCAAAAAAAAATAAACCCGCTGTATTATGGCATGTAAAACTATTTTCTCCGCTTGTTATTTCCCTGTTTGCTTTATCAACATTTGCACAAAAAACAGCTATTGTTACAGGCAAAATTTTAAATGAAGATGATAAACCACTTGCTGGTGTTACAATTAGCATTTTAAATAGTTTTCAAAAAACAACATCAAACGATTCAGGCTTTTTTTCTATTAGTTTACCCGTAAATAAACCAGTCGCGCTTTTATTTACATACACAGGTTATGCAACCATTCAAAAAAATTTTAATTTAAATGATAAAGAAAAAGAAAGCATCAATATAAAATTATCACCACAGATAAATAAATTAAACGATGTTGTTGTTAAAGATGAAACGCAGCGGCAACAAAGCGGTTTAATAAATATCAATCCTGAAAATGCTTTAATAAATCCATCACCATTAAATAATATTGAAAGCTTAATAAAAATTTTTGTGGGGAGTAATAATGAGCTTACTTCTCAATATTCAGTACGCGGCGGCAGCTACGATGAGAACTTAATTTATGTAAACGATTTTGAAATTTACAAACCTTATCTAGTTCAAAGTGGTCAGCAGGAAGGTTTGAGTTTTATTAATCCTGAATTAACAAGCAATATAAAATTTTTTAATGGTGGTTTCCAGTCGAAATATGGTGATAAATTAAGTTCAGTTTTAGATGTTGCTTATAAAACACCAGCTATTAATGGTGGTTCAATTTATTTGGGTTTACTTGAACAAGGTTTGCATTTAGAAGGCGTACTCGATAAAAAAAAAGTAACTTATTTAATCGGAATTCGTAATCGCAGCAATAAAAATTTATTAAGTAGTCAATCAACACAAGGCAATTATATTCCTTCATCATCAGACTTGCAGGCGCTTATTACATGGCAGGCTGCAAAAAAATTAAGGCTTGAAGCATTCACTAATTTATCTTCTACCAAATTCAGTTTTCTTCCAACAGAAGATCAACTTACTTCTTCAGTCTTCTCTCCTATTTTTTCAGGTA
This sequence comes from uncultured Parafilimonas sp., assembly GCA_964236165.1. Taxonomy (GTDB): domain Bacteria; phylum Bacteroidota; class Bacteroidia; order Chitinophagales; family Chitinophagaceae; genus Parafilimonas. Next base: position 14,996 of record CAXSDU010000067.1, read on the forward strand.
GCATTGGTTTGGATATTTTTTTTAATGGACAAGAAAAAGATGAATATGCTACACATTTTGCAGGCTTAACGGCTGTTCATCAAATTAATAAAAAGCTGCAATTGAAATGGATGATGAGTTATTATAATGATGAGGAAAAACAGAATGAAGATATCTCCGGCACATATATTTTTGGTGAAAGAAATTTTGATAATGGAAGTAATGGCGCAATAACAAATCCGCTCGGTACAGGCGTTGATCAAAATTATACGCGCAATAAATTAAATATTGATGTTTACAGTTTGCAACACAAAGGAACTTTTAATACAGGCAGAAATTATTTTCAATGGGGAAATACAATTGACTTTCAAAAAATAAATAGTCATATTCATGCATTTGAATATCGTGACTCTGCAGGTTACTCTTTACCATACACTCCAACTGCTTCAACTGTTTATTCTTATTCAAATAATGATACAAATTTTTCTGTTACACGTTTCAGCGGATACATCCAGGATAATATTCAATTTAAAGATTCATCCAATTTTACCTTACAAGCCGGCGTTCGTTACAATTATAATAAACTGAATAATGAGTTTTTAATTTCTCCGCGCATTGGCTTTTCATTCAAACCAAAAAACTGGCAAAAAGATATTTTGTTTAAAGGTGCTGCAGGCATTTATGATCAGCCACCATTTTATCGTGAGATGGTTCGTTATGATGGTTCTGTAAATACAAATTTAAAATCGCAAAAAAGCTGGCAGGCAAGTTTTGGGCTTGATTATAATTTTCCATTATGGAATGGACCGGGACATTTCACTACAGAAATTTATTATAAACATTTGTGGGATGTTGTGCCTTATGATGTAGACAATGTTGAGATTAAATATTATAGTAAAAATATTGCAAAAGCTTATGCTGTAGGCATTGAAGCGCGTCTGTTCGGCAACATTGTAAAAGATGCGGAAAGCTGGGTGAGCCTGAGTTTGATGCGCACCAGAGAAAATATCAGCAATGATTTTTTTACAACTTATTTAAATGCAGAAGGAGAATCTATAACTGCACAAACGCAAGATAAAGTGATTGCCGATAGCAGCATAAATTCGGTTGGCTGGCTGCGCCGACCAAACGATCGCTTAATAACTTTGGGTATGTTTTTCCAGGATTATTTAAGTACAAACAAAAATATAAAAGTGTATTTAAATTTATTGTATGGCAGTAATCTTCCTTACAATATTCCGGGCAACGTGCGCTACAGAAATGCGCTAACGATTGATCCATACATTCGAACTGATATTGGTTTTAGCGCTTTATTATTTGATCCTGAAAAACAACATCGCAGTCATAATCCGTTTGGCGTGTTTAAAAGCATTTGGGCAAGCATTGAAATTTTTAATATTATTGATCGTGCAAACACAATTAGCTATGAACTTGTGAAAGATTATGATAACGATACGTATGCTTTGCCAAATCGCTTAACACCACGATTATTAAATTTTAAAATTGCATCAAGCTGGTAACACAGTCAAAAACTTCAAAGCGTCTACTGATAATTTTCAACAGGCCATATATTACTTCATGTATAAAAAAATTTCTTTCACCTTTGCGCAGTATAATTTTTAAAATATGGCGAAAGAGCGCAAAGCGGCAGCAGGTTTTATTTTTATTACGTTGCTGATTGATTCAATGGGATGGGGACTAATTATTCCTGTACTTCCAAAACTTATTGCTGAATTAAAACACATTTCTATAAGTGAAGCAAGTGCCTATGGCGGATTTTTATTATCTACTTATGCCATTACACAATTTTTATTTGCACCCGTAATCGGAAACCTAAGCGATCGATATGGTCGCAGACCGGTAATATTATCGTCATTGTTTGGATTTGGTATTGATTATATCATTCTTGCAATAGCGCCTACATTTGGTTGGTTATTTCTTGGGCGTGTTATTGCCGGAATCACCGGCGCCAGCTTTACAACAGCATCTGCATATATAGCCGATGTAAGCACACCTGAAACAAGAGCAAAAAATTTTGGATTGATAGGCGCTGCTTTTGGTTTAGGTTTTATTATCGGTCCTGCATTGGGTGGTTTATTAGCTGGCTGGGGAATACGGGCACCTTTTTATGCAGCATCCATTTTATGTTTATTAAATGCATTGTACGGTTACTTTGTTTTACCTGAATCATTAAGCGAAGAAAACCGCCGTACATTTAATTGGAAAAAAGCTAATCCATTTGGTTCTTTGCAATTCTTAAGAAAAACGCCGGCAATCAGTGGTCTTGCGCTTTGTTTTTTTCTTATTTATTTAGCAGCGCAATCTATACAAGGTAATTGGAGTTTCTTTACTATGTATCGTTTTCGCTGGACGCCGGGACTCGTAGGTATTTCATTGGCTGTTGTGGGTGTATTGATTGCTGGAGTACAGGTTGGTTTAACAAGAGTAATTAATCCAAAAATAGGAGATAAAAAAAGTATTTATCTCGGCTTGATTTTATATACAATTGGTTTAGTATTATTTTCTTTCGCTACTTCTACCTGGATGATGTTTGTATTTCTTATTCCTTATTGTATGGGTGGCATTGCAGGACCGTCGTTACAATCAACACTCGCAGGTCATGTTGCATCAAACCAGCAAGGTGAATTGCAGGGAGCATTGACAAGTTTAATGAGTCTTACTACGATAATTGGTCCGCTAATTATGAATGATCTTTTTACTTTCTTCACAAGCCCCAAAGCACCATTTCAATTTCCAGGCATATCTTTTTTATTGGGTGCAATATTTATGTTATGTAGTTTAATAATTCTATGGGCTGTTTTAAATCGTGAAAAAAAAATTTCCCTGCAAAAAAATTAAGTACATTAATACACTAAAAAGTAATTTATATTTTCTTCACTTAATATGTTTATTGTATAGTTTGAATTTCCCCGTTTACAATTTTTATAAAATAAATTTTTTTGTTCTCCAAATAATCTGGAATGAAAGAAGTTTTGGAAAGCCTGATGGGTTTAAAATCGTAATTACTGCAAACAGTGTAAGCAGTGTCAGAAATATTATTAATAAAATTATCAGGATATTTTAAAGCCAGTTTAGTAAAATGATACATGCTTTCAAATCCTTTAAAAACCACATCACTTGGTCTTGAAAAAAAGTTTGTAGTGTATTGTTCTGATAAATTATTTACTATTGAATCACTGCGTAAATATTTATAAGATGTTGAAATGATAATCTGTATTTTATCAGATGAAGTTCCTTTAGTTTCATTCATGCCATCCCATGTAGGCATTCCTATTACAATAGTTGAATAAGAGTCGCCATTATCGTTCAGTGTTTTAATAAGTGATCTGCCAAAATTTTCATTCAGCGTTCCGCACATAACAATATTTTGTTTAGTACTATCGAGATGCTTCAGCACATCTGCATCAGAAAAATTATCATTTAAAAAAATGGTCGAAAAATTAATGCTGCGATCATTATTCAGCGCTGCAAACTCTTTTGTAATTGCGTCTTCAAGCGAACCTTTCCTGGTAAAATAAATAATTTTTTGTCTTCTGTAATTGCTGTCGAGATATTTATAAATTGCATTGATATGCGTTTTCCATGTTGGATTAACCATTACAAAGAATGGGTTGTAATTAAGATAAGCATCAGTTGGATATGTTTCAGAAATTACAGGTATACTATTACTGCCTGAAAATTCAGAAACATTTTTTTGTTCGGCAAGCGAAGAAAACGAAGCAACGATAAGAGAAAAATTTAAAGGTTGCATTTGACTAAGTAATTGCTGAATATTCTGTCCTTTCTTATGTGTATCAAAAATCCAAACTTCTATGTTAGCATTTTCTTTTTGCAAAGAATCAATTGCCATCATCACACCATTATAAAATTCAAGTCCGCCTAAAAAATATTGTGGAATTTTTGTATTGCTTAAATTATATCCGGTACCATTAAATGCAGAATCTAAATATAACGGTGCCAGCACGGCAATGCGAACGGGAGAAAATGTTGTATCACTTGCAGAAGCAATTTTAAATGATGAAGTAAATACAATGAGCAGGATAAAAATTTTCTGAAATAATAAACGCATAATAATGATGGGTTCGGGTTCAAATTTAATATCTATTCCCATTCAATTGTTGCAGGCGGTTTGCTGCTAATGTCGTAAACAACGCGGTTAATACCGCGGATATTATTAATGATTTCGCTTGAAACATGTGCAAGAAATTCATAAGGCAAATGCGCCCAGTCTGCCGTCATTCCGTCAACTGATGTTACAGCCCGCAATGCCACTGTATATTCGTAAGTGCGCTCATCTCCCATTACACCAACGCTTTTCACCGGCAACAATATTGCACCAGCCTGCCAAACTTTATCATATAAATTTTTTTCTTTCAATTCACTGATGAAAATATCATCTGCCTGTTGCAATAGTTTAACTTTTTCTTCTGTAATATCACTCAAAATTCTTATTGCCAAACCAGGGCCCGGAAACGGATGACGATGAATCATTATATCCGGGATACCCAATTCCAAACCAACTTTTCTTACTTCATCTTTAAATAAAAATCGCAAAGGTTCAACTAATTTTAAATGCATTTTTTCTGGTAAGCCGCCAACATTATGATGAGATTTAATCGTCATCGAAGGACCATGCACACTCACACTTTCAATAACATCAGGATAAATTGTTCCTTGTCCTAAAAATTTTGCATCTTCAATTTTTAATGCTTCATCATGAAAAATATCAATAAAAGTTTTACCGATTGCTTTTCTTTTTTCTTCCGGATCAGTTTTATCTTTTAATGCTATATAAAACTGATCTTTTGCATCAATGCCTTTTACATTAAGCTGCATTTTTTTATACGTTTCTAAAACAGATTCATATTCATCTTTACGCAACACACCATTATCAACAAAAATTCCATGCAGGCGATTACCAATTGCTTTGCTGATTAATGTTGCAGCAACCGTACTATCAACGCCGCCGCTTAAAGCCATTATCACATGTGCATCACCAATTTGTTGCTTTAAATTTTCTATTGTTTCAGTAACGAAAGAAGCCGGCGTCCAGCTTTGTTTACATCCGCAAATATTTACAAGAAAATTTTTAATGATCCTTTTTCCTTCGGTTGAATGATAAACTTCAGGATGAAATTGCAAACCATATAATGGTTGATCGTGAGTTGTTGATTGTTTAAACGCCGCCACCGGAATACTTGCAGTAGTTGCGAGTAACTCAAAATGTTCAGGCAGTTGTGTAATCGTATCACTATGGCTCATCCAAACCTGGCTGTCATCAACAACGTCATTCAATAAAATATCATCTTTTTGTTTGTGCAATTTTGCCCTGCCGTATTCACGCTTATTAGATTTTTCAACCTTGCCACCAAACTCTTTTGCTGTTAACTGCGCACCATAACAAACGCCTAAAACAGGTGTTGTTTTTATGAAGGAAGGAATATCAACATTTGGTGCATTTGCTTCATTTACACTAAAGGGTGATCCGCTTAAAATAATTCCTTTTAAAAATTTATCCGGTGAGAATTTTTGATGATATGGAATGATCTCGCAATAAACATTTGCTTCTCTTACGGCACGTGCAATTAATTGTGTGTATTGACTTCCAAAATCAAGAA
>CAXSDU010000068.1:0-260 GCA_964236165.1 uncultured Parafilimonas sp.
TTCATAATCAACCCAAAGGCCGCCCATTGTATAATGCACCGCAGGATAAATGCGCATGGGAAATACGTAAGGATTTTCGCCGGTGATCTTTTCATACATGTCGAAAAGGTTGCCGTATTTTTCTTTCACTACTTCATCGCCAAGTTTTTTTATTTCTTCAGCCGAAGCATTTTCGACACCATGTTTATGCGCTTCTATTTTTCCATAACGCTGAATGGCTGAAGCGTAATCAAGATATACTGCTTGCTTTGAGGAACCAA
>CAXSDU010000068.1:270-5931 GCA_964236165.1 uncultured Parafilimonas sp.
TTATCGCATCAGCAAAATCAAGATACACCGCAAGCTTTGTTGTGCCTACACCATAGCCTTCATCGCATCTTTCTTTTGCTGCTCTTGAGGCAACGTCTCTTGGCACTAAATTTCCAAATGCAGGATATCTTCTTTCCAAATAATAATCTCTTTCTTCTTCAGGAATTTCGTTTGGCTTGCGTGTATCGTTTTGTTTTTTTGGAACCCAGATTCTTCCATCGTTACGCAAACTTTCACTCATTAATGTAAGCTTACTTTGATAATCTCCGCTTACCGGAATGCATGTTGGATGAATTTGTGTGAAACAAGGATTAGCAAAATAAGCGCCTTTTTTATGCGCCTTCCATGCAGCAGTTACATTGCAGCCCATTGCATTTGTAGAAAGATAAAATACATTGCCATAACCACCAGTGCATAACACTACAGCATGACCAAAAAATCTTTCGAGTTCGCCCGTGATTAAATTGCGACAAATGATGCCACGTGCTTTGTTATCAATCAAAACAACATCAAGCATTTCGTGACGTGTGTACATGGTTATATTGCCAAGCGCTACTTGTCTTTCCAATGCCTGGTAAGCTCCAATTAATAATTGCTGGCCTGTTTGTCCGGCTGCATAAAAAGTTCTTTGTACCTGCACGCCACCAAAGCTTCTGTTGCTTAATAAACCACCATATTCACGCGCAAAAGGAACACCTTGCGCTACGCATTGATCAATAATATTTGCACTCACTTCTGAAAGGCGATGCACATTACTTTCACGTGAACGGTAATCGCCGCCTTTTATCGTATCATAAAATAAACGAAAAGTACTATCACCATCATTCTGATAATTCTTTGCTGCATTAATGCCGCCTTGCGCTGCAATAGAATGCGCACGGCGCGGAGAATCCTGAAAACAAAATGATTTTACGCTATAACCCAGTTCTGCTAATGAAGCTGCTGCAGATGCGCCTGCCAGTCCTGTTCCAACAACAATAATTTCGAGCTTACGTTTATTGGAAGGATTTACAAGCTTACAATGCCCTTTATAATCTGTCCATTTATGTTCTAATTTCCCTTCAGGAATGTTTGCATCAAGCATAAATCAATTTGAGAATTTGATGATTTTGAAAATCAGCTGTTAGCTATTACTTCACCCAGCCTAAATAAAAACTTACAGGCATCATAGCAAATGCTAAAGGAACAATAATTGCAAATGCGTAACCACACCATCTTATCAAAATCAAATACCTTTTATTATAAACACCCATTGTTTTAAAACCGCTGTAAAAACCATGCATTAAATGATAGGCTAAAGAAATACATCCTAACACATAAATAATTACGATCCATAATTCCTGAAAACGTACCTGCATTAATGAATACAAATTATGTACAGATTTTCCGTCAGACAAAGTTGCTTCAGGCATTTTGCCAAAGCGTGATGGAATCCAAAAATCAATCAGGTGAATTATCAAAAACAATAAAACTAATGTACCTAATAAACCCATACTGCGGCTATACCAGCGGCTTCCCTTGTTTCCGTAATCAATTGCGTAGCCAACATTACGTTTGGTACGATTTTCTGCTTCCAGCACAAAACCCTGAACAATATGCAGAATAAAAAATAAGAACAATCCTACTTCAATAATACGCGGAATAATATTTTGCCCCATAAAGTTTGCCGCCCTATTAAAAATTTCTCCGCCATCGTTTGCCCATATACAGGCATTTAAACCAACATGCACTATTAAAAAAAGAATTAAAAAAATTCCGGATAATGCCATTGTAATTTTTTGTCCGATCGAAGATGTGAAGACTTGTTTCCACGTCATATCTGTACAAGATTTATTAAAAGAAAATCCGCTGCAAAATTATAACACGATCGCCAGACTAAATAGCAAAAATGTTTTTTAAAATAGACAATGATTATTTATTATATTAAGAATAATTAAGCTTAATGTTGATAAACAGTTTCTGAAAATCAGTTTCACTATCTTCCGTTCATCTAAAAAATGATTGTATAAAATTTGTGTTGCTTAATTTTGATGTATGCTTAGGCTTTTAAATATTTTATGGAACAGCTTTAAAATGTCGCTTAGCGAATTAAAGAACAATAAACTGCGCAGCGGTCTTTCTCTAACCGGCGTTGCATTTGGCATTTTTTGCATTATAAGCGTACTGGCTTTAATAAACAGTTTACAATATAAAATTCAAAATGATATATCTGCACTTGGTACCAATACAATTTATGTTGACAAATGGCAGTATGGTGCCGGCGATAATGGCGATTATCCCTGGTGGAAATTTGTAAACCGCCCCATACCACAATACCAGGATGTAAAATATATTAAGCAAAGAAGTTCACTGGCAGAAAATGTTGCCTTCTTTACATCAACCGGCGGCAATTTGGATTATAAAAATGCAGAGATGCAGAATGTAAATATTTATGGTATAAGCAATGAGTATAATAATATACAGCCGGTAGATCTTGCTGCAGGAAGATATTTTACTGAAACTGAATTTGAGCATGGCAATTCAGTTGGTGTTCTTGGTTATGAAAATGCAATAGAATTATTCGGCACTACAGAACGGGCGATAGGAAAATCTGTTTCATTTAATGGGCATCGTGCGATTCTAATTGGTGTTATTAATAAACAAGGGCAAAGCTTTGGTCCGGGTTTCGATTATGATCATTCGCTTATACTTACCTATTATTATTACGCAGGTATTTATAATGTAACTGATGAAAACAGTCAGCCATTTATTATGGTAAAAGCAAAGCCAAATATATCTTCTGCGGCATTGAGCGATGAATTAGAAGGTGTAATGCGTCAGGTAAGAAAATTAAGCCCAAAGCAAGAAGATAATTTTGCATTAAATGACATAAATTTTATGGCGCAGGCAGTAAGTGGTTTTTTTGGAACGGTTAATATTGGCGGCTGGGCAATTGCAGGCTTAAGCCTGATTGTTGGTGCATTTGGTGTTGCAAATATTATGTTTGTTACTGTACGTGAACGTACCAGCCAGATTGGTTTAAAGAAAGCAATCGGCGCAAAGAGCCGCACTATATTATTAGAATTTTTATTAGAAAGCGCTTTCCTTTGTGTAATTGGAGGATTTATCGGCTTATTAATGGTTTGGGGATTGGCGGCAATACTAAGTGCAATATTACCTTTCGCAATAATTATATCAGGCAAAATAATTATACTTGCTTTTTCAATCTGCGTTATTCTTGGTATTCTTTCCGGTATAATTCCTGCAACTATTGCTGCACGTATGAATCCTGTTGATGCAATAAGAAGTAAGTAGAACAATGATGAATTATGATTTATAAAAGCTCATCTAAAATAATTCTTAATTTATAATTCATAATTTATTATTCCTACCGCAACGCTTTTATAGGATCTAATTTTAATGCTTTTTGTGCCGGATAATATCCAAAGAAAATACTCATTACTCCACATACAAGAAAACATAAAACAATTGAACTTTCAGAAATTAATATCGGCCAGTTTGCCAGTGCTTTTATTAGTTGTGATGATATCAATCCTAATATATCAATTCCTCTTGTGCCAATAAACCAAGGTTGCAGATTCTATCTTGTAGTATCAACTATTATTAATATACTGTCTTGTGCAAATAATTTGCTTATTGTAAGAACACTTATGATTATGATTGATCTTCGCATACAATATTACTTCATTCAACATATAAAATTTATTTCCATGTTCGATTTTTGCTTTTATAAATAAGACATATTGCAGAAATAATAGACATATGTTAAGTATTTATTTTGTTGAGAAGTAACATTGAACTAATTAAATTAAAATTTTTATAGAATATTTTTGACTTAAGTATGATTACTATTCTCGCTATAGAATCTTCCTGCGATGAAACTTCAGCATCTGTTTGTATTGATGGAAAAATTCTTTCAAACGCTATTGCCAATCAAACTATACATCAAAAATATGGAGGTGTAGTTCCTGAACTTGCGAGCCGTGCACATCTGCAAAATATTGTACCTGTTGTTGATGCAGCGCTGTCAACCGCCAACTGCCAACTCTCAACAATAGATGCCATCGCTTTTACACAATCACCCGGCTTGATTGGAAGTTTATTAGTGGGCGCACAATTTGCAAAATCATTGGCATTATCATTAAATAAACCATTAATCGCTGTACATCACATGCAGGCACATGTGCTGGCAAATCTTATCAGCGAAACAAAGCCAACATTTCCTTTTTTATGCTTAACAGTTAGCGGCGGACATACACAAATTGTACTTGCGCATTCACCAGCACAATTAGAAATTATTGGTGAAACAATTGATGATGCGGCAGGCGAAGCTTTTGATAAAACAGCAAAGATGTTAGGTCTTCCTTATCCCGGCGGACCATTAATTGATAAATATGCAAAAGAAGGAAATGCCAAAGCATTCAAATTTGCTGAGCCTCAAATTGTCGGATTAAATTTTTCTTTCAGCGGCTTAAAAACATCTGTTCTTTATTTTTTGCAGAATGAAATAAAAAAGGATGAAAAATTTATCAGGAAAAATCTGTATGATCTATGCGCATCAATTCAGTTTACTATCATTAATATATTGATGAAGAAACTGAAAAAAGCAACGCAGCAAACCGGTATTAACCAGGTTTGCATTGCAGGTGGTGTAAGTGCAAATAGTGGTTTGAGAAATATACTAAAAGAATATGGTGTAAAATATAACTGGCAAACATTTATTCCTGCATTTGAATATTGTACAGATAATGCTGCGATGATTGCCATTACTGCTTTTTACAAATATTTTGCAAACGATTTTGCTGATTTAAATGTAAGTCCAAACGCAAGAGCAGAGTGGTAAAAAGCATTAATGCAAAATAAATTTTATATAAAACAGTTTTATATAAAATTTATTGGTAATTGTAAAAAGCAAACTTATTTCTGTCTTCTATAAACGAATCACACATGTTAGCATCTTAATAACAAACTCAAGGCATGCTTATAAATAAATTTGTTGTATGATAAATGTTGCGGAATTAAATTTTGAAAGAAATAAAAATCTAAAGGCGCTTAGTTACACGTTGCTTATTCTTTCTGTTTTGTTTTTATTTTTCATGTTGATGAGCTGGACATTACCATTAATTCCACCACCTGTTGTTGATACAGGTGTTGAAGTTAATCTTGGCAACAGCGACCAGGGATTGGGAACAGTTGCACCACAAATTCCCGGTGAACCTGCGCAGGAACAGCAAACAAATTATAATCCGCCGCCATCACAACAGGCACAAGCTGAAACAAATCCTGATGTAGCTGAAAACAACGAAGCAGACGCACCTGTAATTCATACATCAACTAAACCTGAAAAGAAAAAAGATATTAAGCCGGTTAATAACGAAAATAAAAAAGCAATTGTAAAAACGGTTACAAATCCAACGCCTGCACCACCGAAACCTAAAGCAGTTTATGCAGGTGGCAAAAATGCTTCAAACAGTGGCAATAACGCGGATAGTTATAATAGCAGCCGTAATCAGGGAGTAGCTGGCGGCAATGGTGATCAGGGCAAACCCAATGGCAATTCGGCTTCTGACAGTTATACCGGTAACGGCGGAACGGGTAAAAGCGGCGTAAGCATCCGCAGCGGATTAAGCGGCAGAAGGTTTACACATTTGCCTTCGTTTA
>CAXSDU010000068.1:5941-17928 GCA_964236165.1 uncultured Parafilimonas sp.
GGAAGTGCAGGCATTAGCATTACTAATGGGTTACAGGGAAGGCATATTTCAAGTGCGGCGCGTTTCCAGGATCAATATAAATATGGCGGAAAAGTTTCTGTTGATATAACAGTTGATGAAAATGGAAACGTTACTTCTGCACATGTAAAGCCAGGAAGTCCGTTTGCAGATTTAAACTCAATTGCTGAAAAACGTGCAAGACAATTAAAATTCAACAAAGGCAATACACCGCAAACCGGAACGATACAAATCCTTTTTCAAAATCCTAAAGGGTAATCTTTCAATATTTTTTATTGCATATTTATAGTAATGCCGATTTCATAATTTGCATAAATGAAAATTGCTGAAATTATTCATGTACTTGAAGAATTTGCTCCACCTTTTTTACAGGAAGATTATGATAACGCAGGCTTAATTACAGGAAATTCTTTTTGGGATTGTACTGGCATTTTATGTACGCTGGATGCAACTGAAGAAATTATTGAAGAAGCAATAAAGCTTAATTGCAATTTAGTTGTTGCACATCACCCGATTATTTTTCATGGGTTAAAAAAAATTACAGGCAAAAATTACGTTGAAAAAACAATTATCACTTCAATAAAAAATGATATTGCTATTTATGCTATTCATACAAATCTTGATAATGTTATTGATGGCGTGAATAATAAAATTGCAGATAAATTAAACCTCATCAATCGTAAAATATTACTGCCAAAAGAAAATCTTTTAATGAAGCTGTTCACGTTTGTTCCGGTTGAACATGCAGAAAAAGTGCGTTCATCTTTATTTATCGCTGGTGCAGGTAATATTGGAAATTATAGTGAAGCAAGTTTTAATGCTGAAGGAACCGGAACTTTTAAAGCCGGTGATAACACAAATCCGTTTATTGGTGAAAAAGGAAAAAGACATCAGGAAAATGAAATAAAGATTGAAGTAATTTTTCCAATCTTTCTAAAACAAAAAATCATCAATGCTTTAATTGAATCACATCCTTATGAAGAAGTAGCTTATGATGTAGTGCAGCTTTCAAACGAATACAATAAAACCGGCAGTGGTTTAATTGGTGAACTAAGCAATAAAATATCCGAAGAAAAATTTTTACTCCTTTTAAAAAATCTGTTTGATTTAAGAGTTATAAAACATACAAAATTTTTAAATAAGCCTGTAAAGAATATAGCGCTTTGCGGTGGTGCAGGAAGTTTTTTAATAAATAAAGCTTTGTCAGCAAATGCTGATGTATATATTACCTCAGACATAAAATATCATGAATTTTTCGATGCAAATGATCGCATGTTAATTGCTGATATTGGTCACTGGGAAAGCGAGCAATTTACCATTGATTTATTGTATGCATTTTTGCAATCTAAATTTATTACCTTTGCCGTCCTCAAAACAGGAATAAACACAAATCCTGTTAATTATTTTATTTAATTTTTTAATATGGCAGCAGTTAAAGATTATTCGGTTGAAGAAAAGCTTGCATCATTGGTGCGTTTACAAAAAATTGATAGCAAGCTGGATGAAATTAAGATATTAAAGGGTGAACTTCCAATGGAAGTAAGTGATCTTGAAGATGAAATTCAGGGTTTGCACAGCAGGCAAACAAGAATTGAAGAAGAGATTAATGGTATGACGGAGTTCATCGAACAAAAGAAAAATACCATAAAAGAATCTGATACACTTGTAAAAAAATACGAAAAACAAAGCAGCACAGTAAAAAATAACCGCGAGTACGAAGCACTTACCAAAGAAATTGAAATGCAGGAACTGGAAGGTAAGCTGGCTGATAAACATATTCGTGATGCAAACGAAGAAGTTGCCGAAAAAGCAAAATTGCTTGAACAAACAAAAAAACATATTGGTACAAGAGAAACTGCTTTAAATCAAAAAAAAGGTGAGCTTGAAAAAATTATAGCTGATACCGAAAAAGAAGAGAAGCATTTTTCAAAACTTTCTTCAGAAGCACGTGAAGGAATAGATGAACGGCTTTTGTATTCTTATGACCGCATACGAAAAAGTTATCGCAATGGTTTAGCTGTTGTACCGGTTGAAAGAGATGCCTGCGGCGGATGTTTTAATGCAATTCCGCCACAGCGCCAGAGCGAAATTCGCCAGCACAAAAAAATTATTGTTTGCGAAAACTGCGGACGTATTTTGGTTGATGAAGATTTGAATACTGCCACAGGTGTAAAATAAGATTAACACTTTATGTTATTAAAAGGATGCTGGTTTCGGCGTCCTTTTTTATTTTCGGGTTATGAATATAGTAATGAAAAAATCAGTTTGCTTTTTGCTTTGCTTTTTTATTACTGCTTTTGCGTTTGCTGATAAAGTATTTGATTTTAATACAACCTGCCAGCAGGCATATAAAGAAATTACAAGTCTGCGTTTAAACGATGGCGAAAAATTGCTGGCGCAGGCAAGACAACAAAATCCCGATAATCTTATTCCCGATTTACTTGATAGTTATATTGATTTTTTTATTTTATTTTTTAATGAAGATCCTGCAGAATTAAAAATACGCAAACCTCATTTTGATAAATATCTTGATCGTATTGGAGATGGACCTGATTCATCTCCATTTTATAATTATTCCCGCTCTGTTATATTAATTCAGCGAGCCTGTGTTGAAATTAAATTTAGTCAGCGGTGGAGTGCAGGCTGGGATTTTCGCAAAGCATTTTCGTTAATAAAAGATAACCGCAAAAAATTTCCTGCATTCGCTCCGAACAATATGATATACGGACCAATGCAGGTTGTTGCCGGCACAATTCCCGATAGCTACAAATGGCTCGCCGGCTTATTTGGTATAAAAGGTTCCATCAACAATGGAATGATTTTAATTGAAAATGTACTTAACAGTAATGATGGTTATGCAAGATTGTTTTCAAACGAAGCATCATTTTATTATTGCTATATTTTGTTTTATATAGAAAATAAACCGGAAGAAACATTCCATTATATCAGCCAAAAAAAACTCGATCTTGTAAATAATAATTTGCTTGCTTATATGGCAGCAAATCTTGCAATTAATAATAAAATGGATGAATTTGCGCGTAATATCATTCAACATAAAAATGATTCGCCCGATTTTTTGCAAACGCCAATATGGAATTTTGAAATGGCCTATGTGCAAATGCGCAACCTTGAACTGAATGATGCAATTAAAAATTTTAATTTTTTTCTTTCGTACTTTAAAGGAAATTTTTATGTAAAAGATGCATGGGAAAAACTTGCATGGTGCTATTATTTACAGGGAAATATGCCCGCAGCAAATAATGCAAAACAAATGATTTTAAAAAAAGGCAATACAGATACCGACGCTGATAAACAGGCGAACAAAGATGCAAAATCTGCACGCTGGCCAAACCCTGTTTTATTAAAAGCGCGCATGCTAAGCGATGGTGGTTATAATACACAGGCGCTTGCAACAATAAATACAAAAAGCTTTCAGGATTTTTCTGTAATTGAAGACCAGCTTGAATTTACATATCGCCTTGCAAGAATTTATGATGATCTTAATAAAGATGATATCGCTATAAAAAATTATTTAAATGCAATTGCTATTGGTGAAAACAGAACAGAATATTATGCTTCCCGTGCTGCTTTACAAATTGGTTTGATCTATGAAAAACAAGGCAATAAAATATTGGCAATTCAGTATTATAAAAAATGTCTCAACATGGATGATCATGATTATAAAGATTCCATAGATCAAAAAGCAAAAGCAGGTGTATCAAGATGCACAGGTAATTAAAAAAGATTTATTCAAGCGTTAGCATACTTGCCGCTTCTTTATCTGCATATACATTAAACTGAGGATGATTGCGTAATAAAGATGCAGGAATCATTTCAGTTATTTCTCCTTCAAGCGACTGCTTTAAAATCTCAGCTTTCTTTTCTCCGCTTACAAGAAGTATAAAGTGTTTTGCATTCATCAGCGTAGCTAAACCAAGCGTTATGCCTTGCGTTAATACTTGCGGTTTTGAAAAATATTTTTGTCCTACTTTATTTGTTACAGGATCAATAGCTGATACATGTGAATAAAGTTTTGGTGATGTTCCTGGCTCATTCAAACCAATATGTCCATTCATGCCTAAACCAAGAATTGCAATATCAATCGTTTTATGTTGATGAATATAATTTTCAATGCGGCTGCATTCTGTTTCCGTATCATTTGTTTTTCCATCAAAACAACAAATTCTTTCTTCTTTAATTTTTAAAGGATGAAATAAATCCCTGTTCAATATATAATGGCAACTTCCTTCATCATTTTCTCCTAAACCAATCCATTCATCCAAAGCAATAAAGTTCCAATTGTAAATATCAATTATCTTTTTATCCTGCTGAATTTCCCATGCTTTATATAATCCTCTTGGAGAATCGCCGGAAGGAACACAAATCAACGGTTCTTCTATCGATTGTAAAATATCTGCAGTTTTATCTGCAGCATGTTTCGACATTAATTCATAATTATCTGAAATAAATATTTTCATAAAGTTTGAATGATGATATATTTTTCCGTTGTTAGCTTTTGTCTCCCACAAATTGGTCTGACTGATGTTTAAATAAAACATTAAAAGTTGTAAGACTTCCATAGATGCGCGTTATATATTGTTGCAAATCAACTTTGTCTTCGTCAGTAAGTATTTTATGTGCATTTATGCGTTGTTCCATTACGCGTAATCTGTCGCGCAGCATAACTATTTTATGAAAAAAAACTTCGATCGGTATTTCTTTTTCTTTCAAAATTGTGTCTTCCGGCTTAAGAATCATTATACCATTTTTCCATCTTTCACCAAGCGGAACAATCTCGGTTATATCGCTCCATGTTCTTAAAATTTTTATTAATGCATCTTCTGCTTCACTAAAACTTACGTTGTATTCGGGTTCAATTTTTTCAATTACTTCTACATCAAAATTTCTTGATACAGGTTGTATTCCATTTTCTATAAAACAAACATCATAATTTTTTTTATGCTGCCGTATAACAACGCCTTTACCAAATGAAGGATGATTGATACGCGAGCCAATTCCTAAGATTTCCATTGCTGATTTTTAAATAATAAATTTATTAAGTAATATATTTCGCAGCTAAATTAAAATAAATCGCTAATCATCTTTAGCAAAAAATTACTCATTTTAATTTTTAGCAATCGTTTGCATAATTTATTGTAACATATCTTTTCTAAGTTTGATGCTAACGTTATGTAAGATGTTTGTCTCTCTATAAATTTTTCCTTTTAATAAGATTTCATGTAATCATTATCACACATGTTTTCAATTATCAATTATCATGAGTAAACTCAAGATTATATTAGCGCTTATATATTATTTTACGATTTTAAATTTCGTATCAGCCCAAAACAAAATATTTTATTCAGAAGATTTTTCCGGCGGCAAACTGCCTGGTGGCTGGTACATACCAAAAGTCGGAAACTGGGATCCGCAATGGATTATAACCGATCAGCCTTATCCGGGTTCTTATCAATATCAGCAACAGGCGCCGCCGATTGCTTCTAAAAGCCGGGGCTTTCATTTGCAATTTCAGGCTGGATATTTTACAGATGAAGATGTTGATAACTGGATTAAAAAACATAAATATCCTGATGGTTATGTTGTATCTGCGCCGATAAATTGTTCAAATCATTCTTCGGTTATTTTAAAATTTCAGCAAACATTTCGATGGTGGAATTATCAGGCAAATGATACAGCTGGTTTGTTTGTAGGTGTAAGCGTAGATAGTATTCATTGGCATGAATGGGATGCTCGGCACGATATAAAAAGTGCAACTGATATGCTTTCACCTTTGAAAGAAGAAATTGATATTTCGAAATGGGCAGCCAATCAGTCAAAAGTTTTTTTACGTTTTTACTGGAAAGGATTAGAAGCATGGTATTGGATGGTAGATGATATTTCGTTGAGTGAAGCATTTAAAAAAGATATTGGTATCGCAAGATTGGTTTCACAAAATGAATCTGGAAACAATTTTAGCTCGAATGACAGCTTAACCATCAGCATAAAAAATTATGGTTCGCAAACAATCAATCAAAATATACAAGTTGATGCAAGCCTTGATGGCAAAGCGTTTCAGCCGATGGTGATTGATGCGTCTGCAAACCCTATAGCAAGCGGAGATGAAAAACAAATAACTTTCCCAAACATTAATCTTGCCAATCGTCCTTTACATAAAGTTGTTTTTTCCATTCGTTTGGATGGCGATGAAAATAGTTTGAATGATAGTTTGGATCAAACAATCAGCCAGGATAGTTCATCGCTTGGCAAATTAGATTCATGGAATAAAATCGATAATGGAATTGAATTAATAAGCGGCATCACAAAACTTAAAGTGCTGTTCTATAAACAAAATATTTTTCGCATTTGGTTAGCGCCAGATGGTGAATATTCAAATCCTGCAGACACAGAAATTGTTATCAATTATCATCAGCAAAATATTCTGTTTTCCATAAAAGAAGATGATGTAAATATTTATCTCGCAACCGATTCCTGCAAACTCATCATTCAAAAAAATCCGATTCTTTTTTCTTTATACAATACATCAAACAAATTAATTTTTAAAGAAAAACAACCCATCAGTTTTGGTTCAAAAACAACTCAATACTTAAGTCGTAATGATGATGAATATTTTTATGGATGTGGCATGCAGAATGGATATTTTTCGCATAGAGATCATATTATGAAAATTGAGAAAGGCGGTGGTTGGGATGATGGCGGAAGAGCAAACCCTGCACCGTTTTATATGAGCACAAATGGTTATGGTGCGTTGCGAAATACGTTTGATATTGGCTTGTATGATTTCACTTCAAACATGCGGTTGTCGCACAATGAAAATCGTTTTGATTGTTTCTATTTTGTTGACAGTTCTTTAAAAAATATTTTGAATGATTACACGCAAATTGCAGGTCGCCCGTTTATGCCGGCAAGATGGCAATTGAGTTTGGGTGATGCAAATTGTTACAACAAAAAAGGCACAACACCTGATGTTATAAAATTGGTGGCTGATAAATATATTGATAACAACATGCCGCATGGCTGGATTTTACCAAATGATGGTTATGGTTGCGGTTATTTAAAATTAGATTCAACCGTTGCAGAATTGCATAAGCGCGGATTTTACACTGGCTTATGGACAGAAAACGGCGTTGAAAAAATTGCCACTGAAGTTGGAAAATATGGAACGCGTTTATGCAAGCTGGATGTTGCCTGGGTTGGCCCAGGTTATAAATATGCACTTGATGGTTGCCGTGCTGCATATAACGGAATTGAAAATAATTCCAGCTCCCGCGGCTTTGTGTGGAGTGTAATGGGTTGGGCTGGAACGCAGCGCTACAGCGTGGTTTGGAGCGGCGACCAAAGCGGCAACTGGGAATATATTCGCTTTCATATTCCAACTGTTATTGGTTCTGGATTGAGTGCATTTAATTGCGCGACAGGTGATGTGGATGGCATCTTTGGTGGCAGCGATTCTACTTATGTTAGAGACTTGCAATGGAAATGTTTTACACCCGTTTTTATGGTGATGAGCGGCTGGGCAAAAAAAGATAAGCAACCATACATTTATGGTGAACCTTATACTTCCATCAACCGGAAATATTTGGAATTGAAAATGCGCTTAACACCTTACATGTACACATTAATGCATGAAGCAAATACAACCGGTGTTCCTGCAGTGCGTGGACTAGTTTTAGAAAATCAAAATGATTCAACAACATGGAGCACGAGCACACAATATGAATTTTTATTGGGACAATCATTTTTGGTTGCGCCTGTTTGGAAACCTGCTGAAACCCGTGACAGCATTTACTTTCCGCAAGGCAAGTGGATTGATTACTGGAACGGAAAAGTGTATGACGGAAAACAATGGTTGAATAATTATGATGCGCCTCTCGATAAGTTACCGCTGTTTGTAAAAGCAGGTTCTATCATTCCGATGTATCCGCAAATGAATTATGATGGTGAAAAGCCGTTGGATACTTTAACGCTTGATATTTATCCTTCAGAAAAAAGTGTATATCAATTATATGAAGATGATGGTAAAACAAGGCAATACAAGGAAGGTAAATTTGCAACAACAAATATTACATGCAATGTAACTTCAAACGCAACAACAGTAGGCATTTCAGCGATTGACGGCAGTTATGAAAACATGTTATCGAATAGAAATTATGTGCTGCAGATTCATACTGCAAAAAAGCCTTCATCAGTTTTAATTAACAGTAAAAAATTATCATCAGCCCAATATCATTATTCAAATGAAAAGAATGGTTTGCTGATAATTAATTGCGGTGATTTTGATGTGCAGAAAAATGTTGAAGTGCTGATTAAATAATCTGCGTATCACTATCCAAATAATTCAGTCATCATAAAAAATTTAAATGGAAAGAAGAAATTTCATTAAACATACCGGGCTAACAGCAGCATCTTTAGCATTGTTATCGAAAGGCGCAATGGCTGCAAAACATTCTGTCAATGACAAAGTAAAAATTGGTATAATCGGCACGGGATTAAGAGGGCAAAATCATCTTTCATTGCTTTTAAAAAGAGATGATGTAGATGTTTTTGCGATTTGTGATATAGATGCGCAGATGTTGGATTGGGCAAAGAACATTATAAATAAAAGCGGAAAAAAAATGCCGCAGATTTTTACGGGAGATGTATATGCGTGGAAAGATATGCTGGCAAAAACCCATCTCGATGGTGTAGTGATTGCAACGCCGTGGGAGTGGCATAATCCTATGATTCTTGGTGCACTGGATGCAGGAATAAAATATGTAGGCAGCGAAGTAATTGTTGGTATAACATTAGAAGATCACTGGAATATTGTGCGCGCCGCTGAAGCAAAAAAAGCTAATGTAATGATGTTGGAAAATGTTTGTTACCGCAGGGATGTAATGGCGGTATTAAATATGGTGCGCCAGAATTTGTTTGGTGAATTGATTCATTTGCAAGCTGGCTATCAACACGATTTACGTGGTGTTAAACTTACTGATGCAAAAGGTAATATAGGCGCAGAGTTTGGTGCGAAAGGTTTTTCTGAATCGAAGTGGAGAACCAATCATTCTGTTTTTCGCAACGGAGATTTATATCCAACGCATGGCGTCGGTCCTCTTGCAAATTATATCAACATAAATCGTGGTAATCGCTTTCTTTCTTTGTGCTCCTATTCAACAAAAACAAGAGGGTTGCATAATTACATTGTAAAAGTTGGCGGCGAAAATCATCCCAATGCAAAAGTAAATTTTAAGCTCGGTGATATTGTAACTACTATGCTGCATTGCAACAATGGCGAAACAGTTTTCTTACAACATGATACTAATAACCCACGTCCATATTCTTTAGGTTTTCGTGTGCAGGGAACGGAAGGTTTATGGATGGATGTTAATCACAGCGTTTATATACAGGGAAAATCGAAAGAAGATGATGAATGGGATGATGCAAAAACATGGTTAGATAAATACGACCATCCATTATGGATAAAATATAATAAGGATGCAGAAGGTGCAGGTCATGGTGGCATGGATTTTTTTGTAGATAATGCTTTTATTGAATCTATCAAACGCCAAACACCAACGCCATTAGATGTGTATGATGCAGCAACATGGAGCGCTATTACACCTTTAAGCGAGCAATCAATTGAGCTCGGTCATCAAACAGTTGAGTTTCCTGATTTTACCGGTGGACAATGGATGTATCGTGAACCTGTATTTGCATTTAATGATGAATATTAATTCAGTTATAAACTGAGATTTCAAAATTACATTTATATTATGGGGAAAAAAGTTGAGCGTTATGGTATGGTAGCTGGTCTTAACGTTGAAAAAATTGCTTACTACAAAGAACTTCATGCAAATGCATGGACTGGTGTTTTAAAAAAGATAGCAGAATGTAATATTCAGAACTATTCTATTTATTTAAAAGAGATAGATAGTAAATATTATCTTTTCAGCTATTTTGAATATACCGGAAATAATTTCGATGAAGACATGAAAAAAATGGCTGAAGATGAAACTACGCAACGCTGGTGGAAAGAAACTGCGCCAACACAAATTCCTTTGCCCGATGCTGCTGCAAAAAATGAAACCTGGAGCAAGATGGAAGAAGTTTTTTATACAGAATAATTTGCAGGTCTGCATGCAGAAAAAATTAATTTACAACAGTGATTAAGCCATGAAAAAATTGATTGCTATTGTTGCCTTGCTTATTTTTTGCCAGCATACTGTTGCGCAAAAACATGTATTTAGTTTAAGTAAGAATGATTTTTTACTTGATGGAAAACCATTTCAAATTATCAGCGGCGAAATGCATCCAGCAAGAATTCCGCATGAATACTGGAAACAAAGAATTGAGATGGCAAAAGCAATGGGATGCAACACCATTGCTGCATATATTTTTTGGAACTACCAGGAAACTTCGCCAGGTGTTTTTGATTTTACAACGGGCAATCACAATATTGCAGAGTTTATAAAAATTTGTCAACAAGAACATATGTGGGTCTTGTTACGTCCTGGTCCTTATGTGTGTGCCGAGTGGGATTTTGGCGGCTTGCCATCGTATCTTTTAAAAATTCCAGATATAAAAATAAGATGCAATGATGCGCGCTATATGAGTGCAGTAACACGTTATGCAAATCGTTTATCCAAAGAAATTATACCTCTGCTTTGTACACACGGCGGACCAATTTTAATGGTGCAGATCGAAAATGAATATGGCAGTTATGGTAATGACAGAACTTATATTAAAGCATTAAAAAAATTATGGGTTGATGATGGAATTGATGTTCCGTTTTATACTGCGGATGGTGCAACAAATTATATGCTAAGCGCCGGAAGCATTACTGGTGCTGCAATTGGGCTTGACAGCGGCGGCAGTGATGATGACTTTGCTGCAGCAAAAAAACAAAACCCAAATGTGCCTTCATTTAGCAGCGAAACATATCCCGGCTGGCTTACACACTGGGGCGAAAAATGGGCGCGTGTTGATACAACCGACATTTTAAAAGAAGTAAAATATTTGCTTGACAATAAAAAATCTTTTAATCTATACGTAGTGCATGGTGGAACAAATTTTGGTTTTAATGCTGGTGCAAATGCGTTCTCATCAAAGCAATTTCAGCCCGATGTAACAAGCTATGATTATGATGCGCCGATTAATGAACAAGGAGCCCCAACACCGAAATTTTTTGCATTAAGAAATCTTATTTCAAGATATGTTGAATACAAAATTCCCGATATACCTGCAGCGATTCCAACAATAGAAATTCCATCTTTTACCTGTACGCCTTTTACAACTATATGGAAAGAATTATCAAAACCAATAGATGCTGTTCAGCCTAAACCAATGGAAGCACTCGATCAAAAAAGTGGTTACGTTCTTTATACAACAAAATTAATTGGCCACACAAGTGGTAAGCTTACTATTACTGAGCCGCACGATTATGCATTGATATTTTTAAATGGAAAATTTATTGATACAATTTATCGCGATGGTGGTAAGTGGACAATTGATTTACCAAAGACCAGTGTTGAAAATCCTGAACTGGAAATTTTAGTAGAAGCAATGGGACACATAAATTTTGCACAGTTCATGATTGATAGAAAAGGCATTACAGACCGGGTAACATTAAACGGAATGACGCTGATGAACTGGAAAATTTATTCATTACCGATGGATGAAAAATTTATTTCAACACTTAAAAAAACTAATGTAAGTGATACAGCAAAAGGAATTTTTTTTAAGGGAGAATTTATTTTAAATAAAACCGGAGATACTTATATTGATGTGAGCAATTTTAAGAGAGGTTTTGTTTGGATAAATGGTCACAACCTTGGCCGGTATTGGTTTATAGGTCCGCAACAAAAATTATATTGCCCTGCTCCGTGGTTAAAGAAAGGTAATAATGAAGTAATAATTTTTGATGTTTTGCAGGATAATAAAAGCTTTACAATAAGCGGCAGCAATACGCTTTA
>CAXSDU010000068.1:17938-20146 GCA_964236165.1 uncultured Parafilimonas sp.
TTATTTTATCAATTTAAAAATTGTATTCATATTTAATTATTAATTTTTATATATATTGGTAAAAAAAAGTTAATAATAAAGTAATAATTTTTAATGTTTTGAAGAATAATAAAAGCTTTAAAATAAGCGGAAGCAATACGCTTTATTAATTAATTAAAACTAAGTTATTTATTACTATTAAGCTGGTCCAACCAATACGCAGCTGTAAAATCTCCTTCTAAGGTTGCCTGCGTTAAAAGTTGCGCTCCTTTATAAATATTTTTTGAAAAGCTGCATCGTACAAAATAGCTGTGCTCTTTCATCAAATCATCATTATCTGCAAACGCATATAAAAATCCTAACGCTGTTTTAGCTGGCAAATAATCTTTATCACTTGCTATAGTTAATAAATTAAAAGCCTGGTTGCAATCAATGTTTGAATTTTTATTTTGCAATGCAAAATTTGCATATTGAAACATTGCCTGCGGAATATTTTGCTGAGATAACTGCGCATAAATATTCAACGCTTCATCTTTTTTATTTTCAGTTATTAAATTTTTTGCGTTTTGCAACTTATCATTTATTTCAGATTGCGCCTGTTGCGTTAATGCATTTATTGTATCAGCAATTGTTTTTGTTGTATGTTGATTGGCTGTAATATTTTTTTTACCTGTAAAATTCATTATTGCATATACAAAAATGCCGGCTACAAAAATGCCAAGCAAAATCCAGAAGAAAGTTATCGCTGCAAAAAATTTCTTTTTTGGTTTAACGATACTATTACTTTCAGAATTTATATCTGATACAACTGTCGAGCTGTTTAAACTTTTTTTACTTCCTTTTTTATATTGAGATAATTCCTGCTGCAACCCACGGTTCTGTTGCAATAATCTTTGGTTTTCTTCCTGCAATAATTTTATTTGTTCAGGGCTTGTTTTTTTTGATGAAGTCCATAAGCTATTGTGCGAAATAAAATCGTGCAAAGCCATACCGCTTGCAAAACGTTCTTCCGGTTTTTTTTCAAGGCATTTATAAATCATGCTGAACATCCATTCCGGAATTTGCATTTCTGTTTCTTTCACTTCATCGCTCCACGCTTCAGGCAAAGCTTTACCACGCAATGTAAAAATATTTGGCGGCGCCGTTTCCATGTGCGCAAGCATTACTGCATTACGCGCTGTTTCACCTTTATCAATTAAAGGAAATGGAACAGTGCCGGCAAGCAACTCGAATAATATCACACCAAAACTGTACACATCTGTTTCAAAATACATCCTGCCTTCATTTTGTTCGGGTGCCATAAATTCAATAGCGCCTGCGTGCCGTAAACTGGTGCGCCTGTCTTCATCGCTCATGATCGCTAAACCAAAATCGAGCAAAACATAATTTCCTGTATTTACATTAAATTTTACATTATTGCTTTTAATATCGCCATGCTTCACATTTACTTTATGGCAATGCGCCAATGCACTTGACAATTGCTCTGCAATTTTTAATGCTTCTTTTATAGTGAAGATGGAAGCATGTGGCGGCTTTAATAATTCTTCCAGATCAGGTCCTTCAATAAATTCCATTTCAATAAAAGGAAAATTGCCTGTTTCTGTTATGCCTGAATTAAGAATTCTTACAATGTTTGGACTGTGTTCTTCGTTTACTTTTTTTAATTTTTCAACTTCATTTTGAAAACGTGTAAAGTTTTTATCTTCTGCAGATTCGCTATAAATAGGCGTGGGCATTAATTTTATTGCCGTAATAATTTCACCGGTGCGCCTGCCTTTATACACTGAACCCTGACCACCTGTTTTCAGCGCGCCCATATTTTCCAACCCTGATGTTATCGTAAAAATTTTACTCATTTAAAATCGTTCCCGCTATTCTGTATAATTAAATTCAAGCAGTGCAGATTCACCCAAAATTATCTGATCGCCATTTAATAAATGATGTGCAATTTCTTTTGTGAGCAATCTTTTTTCGTGCCCGTTTTTTTGCTTCACTTTTATTTTGTTTGATGGAGGAACACCGCCTTCATCAGCATACAGAAAAAATGCAGACATATCTTCATCCCACTCAATATGCGCATGTTGCCGGCTGATAGATTTATTACTTTTATTATTACTGCTATCAGGAAAAGCAATTGTATTCTCCCGATAAAATCCATCTGCCGTATTTACTTTATTTTCTCTGCCAATATTTATTCTTTCGTCTTTAGAACTGATAGTATAAAATTCT
>CAXSDU010000069.1:0-19944 GCA_964236165.1 uncultured Parafilimonas sp.
AAAGTATTTGAACCCAATGCCTGCATTACAAGTTGTGTATGCGAGCCGCTAAATACTGCATCTATCATTTTATTCAGCAATTGTTTTTGTGTTTTTTCGCGGCTAACATTGGGCTTGTAAATATGTGTACGGCTGCTGTCGTCGCGTAACACCAAACCTTTTTCAAACATTATTTGCATAAGTTTAAGTGTTGTAGTATAACCGCAATCTTTTATTATAAATAGCTGCTCATGCACTTCACGCACTGTTGCTTCACTTTTATTCCATAAAACCTGCAATATTTCCAGTTCACTATCTGTTGGCTTTAAAACTTTCATATACAAAACTTATATGAAGGCAATATACGATTGATTTCGTAAAAAGAAAGTTAATGAATAAATTTTTAAATGCATTGTATAAAATAAAAAAAGGTTGCATAAGCAACCTTAAAAAATTTTTAAAAACCAGATTAATTACTTTTTACTTGTACTGTCTTTCATTGGTTTTTTCATTTTTGATTTAGGTTTCGTACTCATTGTTTTGTGCATCGTGCTATCATGCGTAGTTTTCTTCATCATCGTATGATGCATTTTAGGAGTAGTATCTGCTATATTATTAAAATTAGCAGACAGAAGACCATTTTGTTGGGAATGACCGCTTGTTAAAGCGATTGCAGCTACAGAAATGCTAAGCAGGGTAATAAATACGAATTTTTTCATTGTGAAAATAGTTTTAAAACCTTATACAAACAATTAACCAGTTTTATTTTTTTTAAAAAAAAGATGTATTGCTTTATGGAATAGTTTGTTAAATTTCAAATTTTGGAATTAACTAAGGATTCTGCTTTAAAAAAAAGCATCTTTTTCTTTGTATCAACTCTCGCAATTAAGTGATGAAATTTTTATGCATGATCAATATGCTAACTGTTTAGTCATTTTGTTTTTCTTTGTTGTGTGATAAAAAAGATTGTTGCCTTTTTTGCGATTATTGTTTTGATAAGCATTTTTGCGGCTGCATGGATAGTATTTGCACCGGCTACAAAATTTGATGCTTCAGCGCGATATGTATTTGTAAGAACGTCTCCATCTTCAGAAGAACAAATAATGTATCAGCTTGATACAGGAAATATCATTCGCAGCACATCTGTCTTTAATTTTTTAGTCAATAGAACAAACGCATGGCAACATGTAAAAACTGGCAGATTCGAGATAAAAAAAGGAGAGAGCCTTTTTTCTTTTTTACGCACTTTAAAAAACAATCATCAAAGTGCAGTGCGATTAACAATAAAAAAAATTCGCATAGCTGAAGATCTTGCAAGAATTATCGGTAAAAATTTTTCAACAGATTCTTTAAGCACACTACTATTTCTTTCAAACAACGATTCTCTTGCAAGATTAAATATTGATAAAAATACTTTAATGACGATTATAATTCCGGATACTTATTTTTTAAACTGGAATACATCAGTAAGAAATATTTTAGAAAGATTGAAAGCAGAGCAGGAAAATTTTTGGCAAAAGAATAATCGCGTACAAAAAGCCACTGAATTAAATTTAACACCGAAGCAGGTTTATATATTAGCATCTATTGTTGAAGAAGAAACGAATAAAAATGATGAAAAAGGAAACGTGGCAAGCGTTTATTTAAACAGGTTAAATAAAGGAATGCCTTTGGCAGCAGATCCTACAATAAAATATGCTTTGAAGAATTTTGCTTTAACGAGAATTTATTACGGCTATCTTAAATTGCCATCACCCTATAATACTTATATAAATAAAGGATTGCCGCCCGGACCAATTTGTACACCACAACCTGTAACAATTGATGCAGTTTTAAATGAGCCGCGCACAGATTATTTATTTTTTGTTGCAAAAAGCGATTTTAGCGGTTATCATCAATTCACAAATAACTTTGCTGAACATGAAAAATATGCAAAACTTTACCAACAGGCTTTAAATAACTGGCTTAAAAAAGACAGCCTGAATAAAGGACTTTTACATTGACAAAGTTTGAAAATTTTATAGTATCGCATCAGCCGTTTAAGTTTTTAATTAAGCGAAGCAGAACACTTATACTACCTGGATTTGCAGGTTTATGTTTGTTTGATGTTGCGCGTTTTTTTGGCAGGCAGGTTACACGCATTGGATTAAGAGATCGCGCATCTGCTATTGCATTTAATTTTATTATGGCTTTGCCTGCAGGCGCTATTTTTTTGTTTACACTGATACCTTATTTTCCGGTTGCAAGAAATATACAAGACGAATTATTTAAATTTATTGAAGACGTAATGCCTAACACAGAAAGTCGTTCTCTTATTATGACAACAATGCTTGACCTGTTTAATAAACCAAAAACAGGGTTGCTTTCAATTGGTTTTATACTCGCATTATATTATTCATCAAATGCGATGCTTGGCATCATACGTACATTCGATGCTTCATTACCAATAAAACGTAAACGCAATTTTTTGCAAAGAAGATTAAGGGCAATTAAGCTTACACTCGTATTAATATTATTACTAATTGCTACTATGCTTTTAAGTTTAGGGCAGGGAACCGTGTTTGCTTC
Organism: uncultured Parafilimonas sp.; assembly: GCA_964236165.1. Classification (GTDB taxonomy): domain Bacteria; phylum Bacteroidota; class Bacteroidia; order Chitinophagales; family Chitinophagaceae; genus Parafilimonas. The sequence goes on from CAXSDU010000069.1 coordinate 2,548, forward strand.
TTTTTTAAATTGGCTGGGTGTTAGTAAAACAGAAAAAAATTTCTGGACAGATTCTTTACGCTGGCTTATTGTAGTTGTACTCTTTCTTTTTTCTGTTGCTTACATTTATAAATATGCACCTTCTGTTTATAAAAGATGGAAACTTATCTCACCCGGCGCAATATTCGCAACTATTCTTATTGTTTTAACTACGTGGATTTTTTCAATCTGGGCGCAAAACTTTTCAAGTTATAATCGTATTTACGGTTCAATAGGCGCATTGCTTATTGTAATGCTGCTCATCTTTATAAATTCTTTAATGCTGATTATTGGTTTTGAATTAAACGTAAGTATCAGTTATCTCAGATCAAAAAAAGAGGATAAACAATTTGGAGAAATTATTAATAATCCAGAATTGATTAAAAAATAGAATTTTTCTGCTTATTAAAAACTAAATCAGCTTTTTTCTAAATTTTTAAACGCATCACTTAAATGCCTGATAACATCACTTGCAGTCATACTTTCCATAGATTGATATTCGAGCGCCATATCTGCAGCAAGACCGTGCAGGTAAACGCCAAATAAAGTTGCGTCTATCGGTGAATATTTTTGTGCTATTAATGCTGTAATAATCCCGGTTAAAATATCTCCGCTTCCACCTTTTGCAAGTCCTGCATTGCCCGAAGTATTAAACCAGCCTTTTCCTTGTTTTGCAATAAATGTGTACGTACCTTTTAATACAATTATGAAGTTGTTTTTGGTAGATCGTTCCAGTGCTAAATTAATACGGTCAAAATCATTTTTTGTTTCACCAAACAATCGTTCAAATTCTTTTGGATGCGGTGTAAATATGCTATCTTCTTTAATTTCATTTAATAAATATTTGTTTTGCGAAATTATATTTAACGCATCCGCATCAATTACAACCGGTTTTTTAAAATAGTGTAAAACTTTTTGCAACAGTTCTGTTGTTGCAGGCTTTGTACCCAAACCAGGACCAATACCAACAGCAGTTATTTTTTCAAAATCAAAAATTTCTTCTCTTGCTGCGCACATAGCTTCGGGTAAATGTGTGTGCATTATACTAAAATATTCTTGTGGAATATTTGCAGTTGTTAAACCAGCGCCTGCTCTAATACATGCATTGGTTGATAAAACTGCAGCGCCCATTTTACCTTTATTACCAGCAATTATTAATGCATGACCATGAGTTCCTTTATGTGAAAATTGTTTACGTGGTTTGTAAATTTTTTTTATATCAGCTTCCTCAAGTATTTCAAATGAAGAAGAAATGTTTTCCAAAAACTGTGAATGCAAACCAATGTCTAATACTTTTACTTTGCCTGTGTATTCAGCATTTTCTGCAACTAAAAAACAAAGCTTCAGGCATTGAAAAGTTAGTGTAGTATTTGCTTTTATAAGTGAGTTATCTGTTGAGCTTTTATCAATGAACATTCCGCTGGGCACATCAATAGCAATTGTATTTGCTGATGACTGATTTATAAATGTTACCAAAGAAGCGCTTAAATCTTTTAAAGGTCTGTTTAAACCTGAGCCATATAAAGCATCTATAACAAGATCATCATCATTTATTTCGGGAAAAAATTTTTCTGATTGGATAAAATGTATATTAGTTGTAAGCTCGTGTAACCGCTGCAGATTTGTTTGAAAATCTTTTGTACCGATTGCACCAAATTCAATTATATAAGTGCTAACAGTAGTGCCTTTGTTTATCAGCAGTCTTGCTATAGCCAGTCCGTCTCCGCCATTATTTCCTTTGCCGCAAAATATTTTATAAGATTTACCATACAAATTTGTTTGCAAAAGATAATCTGTGCATGCTTCTGCTGCGCGTTCCATTAAATCAATAGAAGAAACAGGTTCATTAGCAATTGTGTAAGCATCCCATTCATGAATTTGTTGTGATGTAAGAAGTTTCATCTTTAAAATTTATTGCATTACCAGATGCGTACTCGCGCACTATCGGGCAAATACATTTTATTACCTGGCTTTATGTTGAATGTTTCATAAAATGCATCTACATCACTAAACGGCCCGTTCACTCGAAATTTTGCCGGTGAATGCACATCTGAAAGTACCTGGCTGCGTAACGATTCTGTACGATCACTTTCCATCCAACCCAAAGCATAACCTAAAAAAAATCTTTGTGCCGGTGTTAAGCCAGCAATTTTTTCCTGTTTTTTATATTGATCTGTTTCTTTAAAAGCATCCCATGCAAGTACAATGCCACCAAGGTCTGCAATGTTTTCACCGAGACTTGCTTTTCCATTTATTTTAAAAGTATCAACCACTACATAATTTCCGAATTGTTTAATCATTACTTGTGCGCGTGCATCAAATTTTTTTTCATCATCTTTTGTCCACCAGTTTTCTAAATTTCCCTGTGCATCATACTGCCTTCCTTCATCATCAAAACCATGCGTCATCTCATGACCAATAGTTGAAGCACCGGCATAACCATAAACCACTGCGTCATCTAACTGATCATCCAAATAACCAGGCACTGTAAAAATTGCTGCAGGTAAAGTAATTTCGTTGTTTGAAGGTTCGTACTCTGCATTATAAGTTTGCGGCGTCATTTCCCATTCGGTTCTGTCAACAGGCTTACCCAATTTATTCAATTGGAATTGCATGCGCCAAAGATTTCCATCTATCATATTTTGCACATAACTCGCCGTTCCAATTTCTAGCCTGCTATAATCTCTCCATTTGTCCGGATAACCAACTTTCTTTTTTATAGCGGCTAATTTTACGAGTGCTTTTTGTTTGGTTGTATCACTCATCCATGCAAGATTTTCAATATGATTTTTTAGTGATGCGCGAATACCTTCAACCATATCACTGTATCTTTTTTTTGCCGTTGAATCAAAATATTTTTTTACAAATTGCTGACCGAGCAGCTCGCCCATAACATTTTGTTCATCTCTTAATACACGCTTCCAGCGCGGTTGCTGCTCCTGCGCACCGGAAAGCAATTTTGAAAAAGTAAACCTTTGTATTCCATAAGCATTTGGCAATTGATTAGCAAATGCATTTATCAGCCGGAATTTTAAAAAAAATTTCCAATCGCTAACGCCAAAAGTTTTTACAGTTTTCTCTAATTGCTTATAATAATCCGGCTGCCCAACGAGTATTGAATCAAGATATGACGCACCTTGTAAATGCATAAAAATTTCAAGATGCATAGAAGGCGCAAACTTATAAAAAGCTTCGCTTTTCATTTTATTATAATTGAGATTAGGATCGCGCAGATCTTCAATTTTACGATGCGATTTTGCAAGCTCCAATTCCATTGCGAAAATTTTATCTGCTTCTTTTTGTGCAGTTAAAGTATCTGCTGCTCCACTCATCACTAATACATTTTTAATATAAGTTTTGTAAGCTTCATCAATTGCCAATGATGTAGAATCTTTCTTAAAATAAAATTCACGATCTGGTAAAAACAATCCACTTTGCCTAAACTTAACAACCATTGAATCACTATGTTTATCATCCTGTGTTACCGAAAAACCAATAATTGTATTTACGCCGATTTTATTTAATGCTGCATCTGCTAAGGCGAAAGAATTAATATCTTTTATGCTATCAATTTTTGAAAAATATGGTTGCAAAGGTTTCAGACCTTGTTGCTCTATTGCAGATGAATCCATTGCTGTTTTCCAGAAATCACCAATTTTTTGATAATTGCTGCCAGCAGTAGTGTTGGATTTAGCAGCATCTTCATTTATTTTGCGCAAACGTTTTAAATTCTCTTCAATTACAAGATTTCCTATTCCCCACGAACTTTCGTCTGCAGGAATAGCATTGCTTTTTATCCATCCACCATTTGCATAATCAAAAAAATCTTCAGCGGGATTTACAGTTGAATCAATATGCGATTGTAAAACATCTTTGCCAATTGTAGCAGTTTGTATTTCATTCGTAAGAGAATTACAGGCTGCAAGCATTATAGTTGCAAAAGAAAAAAAAGCACTTGCTTTTAAAATATGCATATAAATATTTTCAGCAATTTAAACAAGTAATAATAGCTAAAGGTAAATTTTGATGAATGCGGGTTTTGTACCAATTATAAATGTTTTATATGATATAATATTTTGATGGAACTGTGATATAAACTAAAACTTAACTCTATTAAAGAACACATAGCTTTGTTCCTGAAGTTTTTTGAATTACCTTTGTCAGCCTCAAAATTTTGAAAATGAATTTCAGGAGAGCGTTTGAAATTGCGTTTGTTGGCTTAAAACCGGGAGTTCACAATTACGAATATAGGGTTGATGATCAGTTCTTTGCAAATTACGGAAATCAGGATTTTACGCATTGCAATGCTTTTGTAAAATTAGAGCTGGATAAAAAACCTGGCTTCATGCTGTTGAAATTTGATATTGATGGCGTTGCCGATGTTAATTGCGATCGTTGCGGAAATCCATTACCGTTAAAACTTTGGGAGGAATTTAAAGTAATGGTTAAGCTGGTTGATAATCCTGACCAAATGAATGAACAGGAAGAAGATCCTGATGTTTATTATATAAATAAAGGAGAAAGTCATCTATATTTAGCAGACTGGATTTATGAGTTTATTAATCTAAGTATCCCAATGCAAAAAATGTGCTTGCCAAATGAAATTGGTGGTTCACAGTGCAATAAAGAAGTACTGGCTAAACTTGCAAAAATTGAAATAAAGAATGATGAGATCAGTCCGGTATGGAAAGGTCTTGAACAGTTTAAAAATCTTAAATAAATTATTATAAATTTTGAATTATGCCTAATCCAAAACGAAGACATTCTCAACAGCGTAGTGCTAAAAGAAGAACGCATTACAAAGCTGAAGAAGTTACTTTGAGTAAAGACACAACTACAGGCGAAATGCATGTTCGTCACCGCGCACATGTAAACGAAGGAAAGCTATATTATAAAGGAAAAGTTGTGTCTGAAAAAGCTCCGTTAAAAGCTTAGTAAGTTATAAAAAAGAGACTGTACTCAATGAATCTTGCGCTCGACATGATGGGTGGTGATTTTGCACCATTAGAAGCTGTGAAGGGACTTCAAAAATATTTTTCGCAAAGTAATAAAGACTCAGTTGTTTATTGCTTAGGTGATGAAGATGAATTAGAATCTTTATTTGAAGAATATAATATTCCGCCGGGCAGAGCTGTAATGTTTCATACTTCTGAAGTTATTGAATATAATGACCATCCAACAAGAGCGTTAAAAGAGAAACCTGATTCTTCCATAACTAAAGGGTTTGAATTATTAGCATCCGGTAAAGTGGATGCTTTTTTAAGCTCTGGCAATACCGGCGCCATGTTAATTGGCTCCATGTTTTTTTTAAAACCACTTGAAGGTATTTTGAGACCTACTATTTCATCAATGATACCAAAAGTGGGTGGCGGCACAGGTATAATAATTGACGTTGGTTTAAATGTTGATTGCAAACCGCAACATCTTGAACAGTTTGCTATTTTTGGAAGTTTATATGCTGAAAATATTATTGGCGTACAAAATCCAACTGTAGGTCTTTTAAATGTTGGGGAAGAAGAAAGTAAAGGCAATGCTTTATGCCAGGCTGCTTATTCCTTATTAAAAGAAAACAGCTTTATAAATTTTATAGGTAATGTAGAAGGAAGAGATGTTTTTCATGGCGGCGCCGATGTAACCGTTTGTGATGGCTTTACCGGTAACGTAGTTTTAAAAATAGGTGAATCTTTTTATGAGATTGCAAAAAGCCGCGATATTCATAACGATGAGTTTATGAACCGGTTTAGTTATGAAAGTTATGGTGGCACACCGGTTTTAGGTGTTGAAAAACCTGTTATTATAGGGCATGGAATAAGTAATTATATTGCTTTTGCCAACATGCTTGCACTTGCAGAAAAAATGATTGATACGAATTTATGTAGCGTTATCCGCAATGCATTTCAGGCACAGGATATTTAATTAATCTTTTGAAAAAAAAGCAAGCTCCTCACTAAAATCAAGATAAGGATATTCATCCTTTAGATACTTTGCCTTAATAAGTTGCTGATCTAAAAACTTTTTGTGTAATTGCGATTGCGGATTGAATGGCTTATGCTTTTTTGCAATCATCAATTTTTTTATTTGTTCCATTAATTCTTTTGTTGATTCACTAAAACAAGTTGCTGAAAAGTTTTCTAAAACAAATTGTGTAGCTGCATAATTAGGATGCGCAAGATCAATATCATAAAAACGGTAATCACGTAAAACATCAATCACTAATTCATACGCCGGAAAATAATAAAGCTTATCAAATTTATTTACAAGATGATGTACAGCTTCAATTAACCTTGCTTTACTTCGGTTGTTATCAACTACTCCATCTCTTAAATGCCTAACAGGACTTATTGTAAAAATGATTTTAAGCTTAGAATTAAAATAAAACAATTGATGAATTGCAGAATCGAAAGCGTTTATAATTTCTTCGATTGTGTTTAGATGTTTTATAAAATTTTGCGCAGGTGCTTTATGGCAATTAGCAACTGGTTGCAAATCTTCACTAAGCTTATACGAAAAAGCTGAACCAAGTGTAACTATTAACCAATCTGCTTCTCTTAAAAAAGTATGTGCATTGTTTTGTGATTGATTGATATTTTTTGCACAAGCTTCTTTATTTGTGCCTGAAAACCGGCTATGATATTGCCAGCTATTCCAGCTTTCATTCAGATAAAATAAATCTTCTTCTTCGTATTGTTTATTTTGAATATAAGAAATAAGGCTTGATGAAACGCTGATCGGATCAAACAAAATACCATTAGGGTTTTGTAAAATATTAAATTTTACATCGCTCAAAAAATTTCCAATATGTTCTGTAAAGCAGGAACCGGTTAATAAAATTTTATCTCTGTAAGTAATTAAAGGCTCAAAAGATTTAATATTAATCGTGGTAAAAAACTGCATTTGATTATATAAAAATTTCAGACGCAATACGCAGGCTTTCTGTTAATGCGTCTTCATTAATATTATTTAATATATTATTTTTTTTGAACTGATCCATCATAAAAACAGTATCCATATTTCCAACCAATTCATCTTGCGCCATAGGACAGCCGCCAATGCCTTTTAATGCGCCATCAAAACGTTTACAACCAGCCTGCAGTGCGGCTTCCAATTTTTCTTTGCTGTTTTTTAACGATGAATGTAAATGCACACCAAATTCAACATTCTTATATTTTGAAATTAAAGTATTGCAGGCAAAAGAAATCTGCTCTATAGTTGCAACACCAACAGTATCTGATAGAGAAATTATACTGATATTTCTTTTTACCATTTCATCTGCCCAATGCAAAAGTATTTCTGCATTATACACATCGTTGTATGGATTACCAAATGCCATGCTTAAATAAATAACTAACCCTTTTTTGTTTTTACTACACAATTTAGAAATCTTTCCTACACGCTGTAAACTTTCTTCAATTGTACTGTTTGTATTTTTTTGTTGAAATGTTTCTGATATTGAAAAAGGAAAACCCAAATAATTTATTTCATCAAAATATACCGCTTCTTCGGCGCCTCTTTCATTTGCAATAATTGCGAGTAATTTTGTATTTCCCGTTCCTAATTCTAAATTATTTATTACATCTTTTGTATCTGCCATTTGCGGAATAATTTTCGGCGAGACAAAACTTCCGAAATCAATTGTATCAAATCCAACTTTAAGCAAACTATTTATGTATTCAATTTTTTTTTCAGTAGGAATAAAATGTTGCCAGCCCTGCATTGCATCTCTGGGGCATTCGATCAGCTTTATCTTTTCTTCCATAAGCAAATGTAAATTCTATTAATACGCTTATTATAAAATAAAAAAAGCATTACACAAAATGTAATGCTTAATTGTAGTATTTAAAATACTATAAAATTCTTAATCCTAAACCAAACTGTAATTGCTGACTTTTCCACTTGTCTTTATTATCAATATCATTTAAATTATTTAAACCAACATTATAACGACCATAAATATTAATACTGCCTAAATTAATTTGTGCACCAAACACGGCTGCAAAATCACCGCTTTTAATTGCATCTTTTCCGTTCTGCACAAGCGTTTCATCTTTATTAGTGTGTATGCTGAATTGCGGTCCAACATTAAGCGTTAAAAGTTTGTCTGCATTTATGCGTAACAAAATTGGTATACTTAAATAATTTAAGTGCGCCTTGCTTCCTATAACAGTGCCTGGTACATTGTTATAAATGGCTTTATAACCTGAGTCAACTGTTGTGTTAGTTTGACTAAAAAGCAACTCTGGTTGTATGCCAATGTTTTTATTAAAATCAAATGATACATAAGCGCCCAATTGGTAACCAAGATTAAATTCCTGTTTAAAAGATTCACCATCTATCTTACCCAAATTAGCGCCTGCTTTTACACCAATATGAAATGATTGTGCCGATACAAATACCGCAGAGGTTGTTGAAATTAATAAGAAGAAAATAATTTTTTTCATTGTTGTTGATTTTGCTTTTTAGGTAGTGTTAATAAACAATGTAAAACGATTTAGCCTTAATAATATTACTTAAAGAAAACCTAAAGCGCTTTAGATTGTAACTATAACTTATTGCCTTGATTTGTAAATTTGATTTCGTTGACGCAAGGAATATGCATTAACTGAATCGAATAAAATATTATTGAAGTATGGATGTGACTGGTAAAAATTATAGCTTTTAAAAAAATTAATTTTATCAATGCGATGCAGTTTCAATACTTCGCTGAAATACTTTGTGTTTACTGATTTGAGGGTGGTATCTTTTTCTTTTAAAAATGTTGCATATTCGCCTGCTTCTATTAAATTCCAAACAACAACCTTCATGCTATCCATTGGCAAAATTTCAGGTGGAATTTTTTCGTCCTTTGGTGTGCATCTAATAAAAAAAAAAGAAATAATTATTATAATAAAAAATTTGTTCATTGCAATTGCTGCTTATAGTTTGCGGCGTTTGATACATCAAGTTTAGAAAGTAGCTGTATAGCTTGTGTGCGTTCGCCCGGAGCGCCTTTTTTAAAAATACCTATATATTCCTGCGATTTTCCCTGCATCAAAAATTGTTCAATCATTGTATTTGGATTTTGCTGATCAAAATCCTGCAATGCAGAAAGCGATGCTAAAATATTAGAACGTGAACTAACATCATCCTGATACATATTATCAAGTCCCTGCCGGTAATAACCATAAATTATATCATGAATATTATTATACCGTGTATTTCTTAAATTTTCTGCAAGCCAATAACGGTTTCGTGTGCCATCAAAAGATTTCCATCCGCTTATTTCTTTTGCTTCCGGAGCATTGTTTACAATATTTTGTGCTTTACCAAAAAAAACATCACCACCTTTTGGAGAGAATGAATCATAATCAAAACCAAGAATCATGTATACATAATAAGCAAAAACGGCAGAAAGATTTGCTGTTAATGCATCAGTTCCCTGTACACGGTTTTCATTAAATTCAATTTGTTGAAATTGTACATATTTAAAAGTTACATCTCCATCCTGGTAATTAATCAATGCAGTTTGATACGATGAATTATATACCGGCCGCGCAGCTTGTATAGCAATTGAAGCCTTACAAATATTATTCTCATCAACACTTTGAATAGTTAATATAAAACTGCAACGAATTTTTTCCTGTGCCTGAAAAGCATCGCTTGTCCACTTACGTTTATTTATAAAATCTGTAAGTTGATTTTGCAATGTAGTAAAAGTAGTTTTATCAACACTTGTTCCAACCTGTTGCGCCAGCACTGCAACTTTTGCCTGTATTTCCTGCGCATTTACAGAAGCTGAAAAAAATAATAGTGTTATGTAAAAAAGAATTTTTTTATGCATTTGTTTTTTCAATAATAAGTTGAACAATCTGTTCTGCAATTTCTTTTTTTGTTGCAAGCTTAAGTTCCTTTTCACTTCCATCAGCTAAAAAAATAGAAACTTTATTTGTATCTATACCAAAGCCTGCGCCTTCTTCCTTTAAAGAATTCAGCACAATCATATCAGCATTTTTATTTGCTAATTTATTTTTTGCATTCGCATGTTCATTATTTGTTTCTAAAGCAAAGCCTGCTAAAAATTGATTTTGTTTTTTTGTTTTGCCTAAAGCTGCGAGAATATCTTTTGTCTTCTCTAAAAAAATCGGTAAATCCTGTTTATCTTTTTTTATTTTTTCTGATGAAATATTTACAGGTTTATAATCAGCCACTGCAGCAGCCATTATTTCAATATCTGTTTCGTTATGCAATTGCATACAAGCATTATACATTTCTTCAGCAGTTGAAACCTGTATAAGTTTTATACCATTATATTTTTTTGTTTGATGAACAGGTCCGCTAACGATTGTAACATCAGCGCCCTTTTCATACAATGCTTCGGCTAATGCAAACCCCATTTTTCCTGATGAATGATTACCAACAAAACGAACAGGATCGAATGGTTCGTATGTTGGTCCGGCAGTTACAAATGCTTTTTTATTTTTAAATTCATTACTTCTAAAAAAATTTTCCTGTAAAAACAAAACAATATCTTCTGGCTCTGCCATTCTCCCTTCACCATAAAGTCCGCTGGCTAATTCGCCACTTTCAACATTTATAACTGCATTACCATATTCTTTTACAAGCTTTAAATTTCTTTTTGTTGATGGATGATGCCACATATCTTCATCCATTGCAGGCGCTAATACAACCGGGCAGGTTGCAGAAAAATAAACAGCAAGCAATAAATTATCGCATAAGCCATTTGCCATTTTTGCAAGCGTGTTACAGGTTAATGGTGCAACCAGTATTACATCTGCCCAGCGCCCAAGCATAACATGATTATTCCACGCATTATTTTGCGACAGATCAATCAATACATCATTTTTAGATAAAGTTGACAGAACAACAGGTGATACAAAATCTTTTGCTGCCGGTGTAATAATTATTTTTACTTCAGCGCCCTGCTTCACTAATATTCTAACAAGCAGAATTGCTTTGTATGCAGCAATGCTTGCTGTTACACCCAATAATATTTTTTTCCCTTTCAGCATTTAAATAAAAAATCCTTCCGATTTTCGGAAGGATTAAAATTACATTGAATAAATGTTAACGGAAAAGATCATCATCATTTTTACGATGATAAATTTTATTATCCATAAACTCGTGCGTTGCAAGAATTGCAGGATTCGGCATTTTTTCATAAGCCTTTGAAATTTCAATTTGTTCTTTATTCTCATGAATTTCTTCAAGGCTATCTGTATGGCTGGCAAATTCTTCCAGCTTGTTATGCAATTCTTCTTTAAGCGCAATATTTATTTGGTTTGCTCTTTTTGCAACGATGGCAATAGATTCATACAAATTACCTGTTTTAGCTTTTATTTCTATCAGGCTTTTTGTTTCAACACTGCTTGGCATGTTAGCGCTTAGTTGTCGCCTTAGTTTGCTCATTATTTTGTTTTTGAATTTTCTTTAAAAAATCTTCTGATTGTGTTTTATAGTTATTTGCCTCATCAATTAATTTACTTTCCCGGAAACGTTGCTGAAAATCTGTAACATCAGATATCACTTTATCAAATCTTTCTTCCTGTTTTTCCGGAATACTTAATTCAGCATATTTATAATAAGATTTAATTGAACTTAATGCATATTCATCACCCTGATCAGAATCAGGAAAATCATCTATCAGCACAGAAAATGCAACACCGGCAGATTTAAAAAAACCAAGATCATAATAAAGCTGTGCGTTTTTATATTCTTTTAATTCAAGTTTTTTTCTGCACTCGTCAATTATTGTTGTAGCATCAGCAATTCTTTTTGAATCTGGATGTGTATTGATAAATGCTTGCAATAAAGCCATAGTTTTTGTAGTATTCGTTTGATCGAGGTTAACATTTGGCGATTGTTTATAATAACAAATGCAACGCATATAATCACATTCTTCAACTTTGGCACTATTTGGAAAATTTTCAGAATACGTTTTAAAAAGATTTTCAGCGTTTTCGTAATCTTTTAAATAATAAGATGTATAAGCATACTTATAATAAACGTCTTCAAAACGCGGATCTCCTTTAAATAAAGGCAACAAATCTGTGTATAATTGCTGCGCTTTATCATAGCTTTTAGTAGCATAATATTGCTCAGCCATTTTCAATTTATATTCTTTGTCTTTACTTTTTACAACCTTGCCAAATTTGGTTGCACAAGAGGTAAAAACAAGAGCGCTTATAAGTATACTTAAGAAAAATTTCATAAAAGCGGGCAAAGATAATTTATTTGGGCAAATTAGTAACAACTGCTTTTTATACTGAAATTATGAAGTTAATAAAAATAGAAATATTGCTTATAATGATTTTTGCTAAACTATTAAGAACAAAACACGTCTGAAATTTGTAAACCTTTTAAATATTACCATGAATAAAACTTATTCTTTGTTTTTTTTATTTGTACTAATCATTTCGCAAACCTTTTCGCAAAGCAAAACGGATGTTCAGAATATCCTGGACAAATTATCAACAAAAATAAAATCTGCAAAAGGTATTAGCGCGCTATTTACATTAACTCAATACGATAAATCAAATCAAATAACCGGAAATTCAAAAGGAACAATTAAAATAAAAGGCAATAAATACTATTTAAAAGAAGATAAAACTGAAGTTTTTAGTAACGGTGTGCAAACATGGAATTTTGATGGCGGCACTGAAGTAATGATTTTAAAAACAGAAGACGCAGATGAAGATGATATTTCGCCACAAAAAGTTTTAACAGGGTTTAGTAAAGCAGATTTTACATATAAACTTGTTTCATCCTCCGGCTCTGAATATCAAATTTTATTATCCCCGATTGATAAAAGAAAAAATTTTAAGCAGGTAATTATTTTTATTAATAAATCATCTAACCTTATTTCCAAAGCAAAAATTACAGACAAATCTGGAAATCTTATTCAATTAGGTTTTTCAACAATTAATTTAAACACAATTATACCTGATAGCCAGTTTAATTTTGATGTTTCAAAACATCCGGGCATTGAAGTAATTAATCAATAACTTTTTTTCCTTTTAGTAAATTTTATTCAGCTTTGCCAAATGCAGCAAAAGCTAATTATTGCAATTGATGGTTATTCTTCCTGCGGCAAAAGCACGTTGGCGAAGCAACTTGCAAAAGAGCTCCATTATATTCATGTTGATAGCGGTGCAATGTATCGCGCAATAACTTTATATTTTTTGCGAAATAAGATAAATATTAATAAGAACAACGAAATAGATGAAGCTTTAAAAAACATTCATCTTTCTTTTTTGTTTGATAAGACTTCAGAAAAAAGTGATATCTATTTGAATTATGAAAATGTTGATGCACAAATACGCGACATGATTATAAGCGAAAAAGTGAGCGAAGCTTCAGCTATAAAACAAGTTAGAGATTTTGCTGTAAATCAACAACGCATAATTGCAAAAGATAAAGGTATTGTAATGGATGGAAGAGATATTGGCACAACCGTTTTTCCTGATGCAGAATTAAAAATTTTTATGACGGCGGATATTGCAGTGCGCGTTGAAAGAAGATTTAAAGAACTACATACATTAAACAAAAATATTACGATTGAAGAAGTAAAAAATAATCTTGAAATGCGCGATTATATTGATAGTAACCGTACTATTAGTCCGTTAAGAAAAGCAGACGATGCGCATGTACTGGATAACACAAATCTTACGATGGCACAAGAATTGAAAATTGCTTTAAATTGGGTAAACGAAAAAATTAATTAATACGAATAAACATAGTAAAACGTAAACGAACGGACTTATGCATGAAATAGAACCATTTTATAACTGGAGACATATTTATGTTTCGGAAGAAGATCCGAAGTCTCCATTTTATGGTCGTGAGTATAGTGAATTTGAATTTTCTCATTCCGTTTATAATTATTACATACATCCGCAATGGGATGAATTTGGCAGCCGCACTTTATACCTGAAAATAATTTATGCAGATTATGAATTGGGTTATGCCATTATTGAAATGATTGGAGAATGGAATGATGCAATTGAAAATGATATCATGACCTTAAAAAGAGATATTGTTGATTTGATGATGATACAAGGAATTTTTAAGTTTGTATTGATAGCAGAAAATGTTTTAAATTTTCACAGCGGCGATAAAGATTATTACATTGAATGGCAGGAAGAAAACAGTGAGCATAATGGCTGGGCTGTTGCTTTAAATATGAGTGAAGCAGCGCAGTATGATTTTAAAAAAAAGAAACTCGAAAACTATATTGAACTAATTAATTTGCCCGAATGGCGTATTTACAAGCCATATCATCTTTTTAAAAAGATTGAAAATTCTCTTCAGATGCGGCTCGCAGATGAGTAATTAATACTGACTAAAACTTTCGCCAATAAAATGTAATGCATCGGTAATACCTGTTCGCCAATACGTCCAGTTATGCGCGCCATCTCTCACACGAAATTCGTGCGGTACTTGTTTTTCAGTTAAAGCAATATGTAAAAGACAATTGCCTTTTGTAAGAAAATCATCATCACCACAATCTATCCAATATCTTACCTGGCTTAATTCTTCCTTTGATTTTTTTGCAACAATATCAAGAACAGAATTTGAATACCAGTTATTATTTAAACGATCTTTTCCTTTAAGATCACGACCAAAAACTCTTGCTAATGCATTCGTATAATTTTCGTCAGGCATTGTTACTAATTCATCGTTACTAAAAATACCTGCGCTTAATGGCGCTGCCGCAGCAAATAAATCAGGATGTTTAAAGGCATAAATTAAAGTACCGTAACCGCCCATAGAAAGTCCTGCAATGCCACGATATTTTTTTTCAGCTTTAATGGGATATTTTTTTTCAACAAAAGGCATAAGTTCTTTAATAAAAAAATCCTCATAATTTTCTTTACCATCATAAGAATTTATATACCAGCTGGAATCTGCATTCGGCATAATTATTATCATTGGCGGAATAGTTCCATCAGCAATTGCTTTATCAGCATAACGGTTTATTTCACCAAACTGCAGCCAGCCTGTATTATCATCAGTAAATCCATGCAATAAATAAACAACCGGATAAGCACGTTGCGAAATATCATAATCTGCCGGCAGATAAACAGTATAATTTACATTTTTGCTAAGAATATTGCTTTTGATTACTTCTTGCTCTAAAACCTTTCCGGTTAATTGCGCGAATAAACCAGTACTAAGTAAAATCACACACGCAAAAATTAAAATTTTTAAAACGGATTTTCTCATAACTAATGTTTAAGCAATGAAGATAATTGAAAATGATTTTGATCTGATTAATCATTGGTACAAGAATTGACCTTATTTATTAAACTTTTATATGTCTCAAAAAGATGAAATGAATACGCTAAGCCAGATTCTGAATAAGCTTACGGTTAAAGGATATGATAATGAATTTCGCTGGACAAAGGAAGGATTTTGTGCAAAAGATAAATGCTATCAGGCAGAAGATTTAACTATTGTAAAGACTTACCGTTTTGAAGGTGCATCAGATCCTTCCGATATGTCAATTCTGTATTTGATAAAAGCGAATGATGAAATGATTGGCTATAGTCTTGATGCTTATGGTGTGTACAGCAATCATGATGATGAAGAAGGTTACGATAATTTCATTCGAAAAATACAGGTAAAAAATAATGATGATCAATTAATGTTTCAGCTTTGATTTAATGTCGCTTAAAGATTGAACATCCTGCTCATGTTTTTTTTTGCTGCTGCCAACGTATCAAATGTTTTAAAATTTCTGCGTTTATTTATATTGATGCGCCATTCTAATCAGGGTTTTAAATTTAAACTTTAAAATTATTTTGGAAACAATTATTGTTATAGGTGCTGGTGCAGCAGGTTTAATTTCTGCATATGAATTATCAAAAAACAATAAGGTTATTGTGCTCGAGGCTACAAGTCGTTTGGGCGGAAGAATTCATACTTATAAAGATGATTCCTTTTCATTTGCTATAGAGTTAGGCGCAGAATTTATTCATGGAAAATTGCCGCTTACATTAGAACTTTTAAAAAAGGCAGATATAAAATATCATGCAATTAAAGGAAAGATGTTTCACTTTGAAAATGGAAAAATTAGCAGAGCAGAAGATGATGAAAATGACTGGAACGAACTAATAGAAAGCATGAAAGAATTGAAATATGATATGGCGCTTTCAGCGTTTTTGCAAAAATTTTTTAGCGATGATAAATATGAAAATCTCAGAGCTTCGGTTAAACGCTTTGCAGAAGGTTTTGATCTTGCTGATATTTCTAAAGTAAGTACAATATCACTTTATAATGAATGGTCGAATGATGATCATGTGCAATACAGACTGGACGAAGGTTATCAAAAATTAATTTCTTTTCTTGAATCAGAATGCAAGAAAAACGGCTGCGTTATTTATACTGATTGCTGTGTGAAAAAAATCAACTGGCAAAAAAATAAAGTAAATATTATAACAATGTGCAGTCGTTATTTTCAAAGTGAAAAAGTTGTAATTACAGTTCCGATAAGTGTTTTACAAGCTGATAAAAGTGATTTAAGTTATATTGAATTTGAACCTTCCATTGATAATTATTTAAATGCTGCAAAAGATATTGGCTTTGGAAACGTAATAAAAATTTTACTTGAATTTGATGAAGCTTTCTGGCAGGAAGAAAATAAAAATATTGGTTTCATTTTCACGAATAAAAAAATACCAACCTGGTGGACACAGTTACCAAAATACAATAACATATTAACAGGATGGTTCGGCGGCAGAAAAACCAGTGAGATAGAAAATGTTTCGGAAGAAGAATTACTTACAATGTCGCTTGAATCTTTATCATTTGCGTTTTCAAAAACCGTTGACGTTTTGAGAAAAAAATTAAAAGCTTTTAAAATTGTGAACTGGAAGAATGTACCGCAAATTGCAGGCGGATATTCTTATGATATGATAAACAGCAACGCCTCAAGAAACTTATTAAATCAACCAATACAACAAACAATATTTTTTGCAGGAGAAGCTTTATATGATGGTGTGACAAAAGGAACAGTAGAAGCAGCATTGCAAACAGGAAAACAGGCGGCATTAAAAATTATGAATAATAGTGCAGCATAAAATTTTCTTTATAAACAGAAATTACATGAACGATCCAAAACAAAAAATTATAATCGATAACGAAAGCAAAGAAGCAAAAGAAATTTTACCAAAAGGTGAAAGAACAGATAATGAAAGTGATGAAGAAATTACTTCTGATGGTTCAGGCGAAGCTTTTGAACAAACAGAAGAAGTGAATGAAGATAATTTTGATAACCTAAGTGAAAAATAAATTTATGCAAGAATCATCTGAAAAAGAAAACAAGAAAGTTCAAACTGATAAACAGTTTAAAGACAATAAAGTGCGTGAAGGGCAAAAGGATAA
>CAXSDU010000070.1:0-19337 GCA_964236165.1 uncultured Parafilimonas sp.
AATCTGAAGTACTACCATTATACTATCGGGCAAGAAGGCTGCAAATGTAAAATTTTTTATGGAGGCAGCAAATCGTTCAAAAAAGAAATTTCTTTATTCATAATTGCCGTAATGTAATTCGTCATACAGTGATGATTCATTTTTTGATGCACTTGTTTTTTTTGTAAAGTTATTATCAGAAAATTTTTTAACGATTGTTTTAATGACTTGTAAGTTTGTATCAACCTTATTAATTTTATCCGGTTTAATTTTTAGCAGTTCGCCGGTAAAGATTTGGTCCTGATCGTTCATAAAAATGGATAATGGTTATATATGTAACGAATAATTATTTTATTTCGTTTATTCGATACCTGTAAACAAACTTCGTTTAAACAGGAATTAAATTGATGATGATTAAGCAATAAACTTTATGGCATTTGTAGATTATTATAAAACATTAGGCATTAATAAGAGCGCAACGGAAGAAGAAATTAAAAAAGCTTATCGCAAACTTGCGCGAAAATATCATCCGGATTTAAATCCAAATGATAAGGAAGCAAACAAAAAATTTCAGCAAATAAATGAAGCCAATGAAGTATTAAGCGATGCTGAAAAGCGAAAAAAGTATGATGCTTATGGCGAAAACTGGCAACATGCTGAAGCTTACGAAAATGCAAAGCAGCAATCGAAAAGTCAATCACAAAACTGGCAGGATTATACATATAGCGGCGCACAGCACGAAGGAGATTTCTCAGATTTTTTTGAATCATTATTTGGAAGTTCAACACGCAAAAACAACAGCAGGAGTGAAGCAAAATTTCGTGGGCAGGATTACAATGCAGAATTACATTTATTGCTTAGCGAAGCATATCACACGCACAAACAAACATTAACTGTTAACGGAAAAAATGTAAGAATAACTATTCCTGCCGGTGTAGAAAATGGACAAATAATAAATTTGAAAGGATATGGAAGCCCAGGTGTCAACGGTGGCCCTAACGGAGATCTTTATATGACTTTTGTAATAAGTAATGATGCAAAATTTAAAAGAGTTGGTAATGACCTTTATGCAACAGAAGAAATAGATCTTTATACAGCATTATTAGGAGGCGAAATAACTATTGATACTTTAAGTGGTAAAATAAAATTGAAAATAAATGCAGGTATACAAAACGGCAGCAAAATAAGATTAAAAAGTAAAGGGTTTCCTGTTTATAAAAAGGAAAATGAAGCTGGTGATTTGTTTATTACTTATCAGGTTAAACTGCCAACGCATTTAACAGATAAGCAAAGAGAATTATTTACAGAACTCTCTAAATTATAATTATGAGATACAAATTATTAAGTGCCGAAGATTGTTGCGCTTACTATAATATTAATTTTAGTTTTCTTGAATTATTGCACGAACATAATCTAATTGAATTTGTGCATATAAACGAACAGCGTTATTTGCATCTTGATACTTTAAAAAGTTTTGAAAAATTAATGCATATGCATTATGATTTAGATATAAATGTTGAAGGAATTGAAGTAATCAATAATTTACTATTGCATGTTAGTACATTACATCAGCAAATTGGACACTTAAAAAGTAAACTTAACATTTACGAAGAAGATTTATAAATATCATTTTATTTTTCAACCTGAAACTTTCCTGTTTCTAAAATTCTACCTGATTTGTCTCTAACCTGATAAACATAAATACCACGGTAAAAATCATTTGTTAGCGAAAGTGTGATTTTTAAATTTGAAACAGTTGTTTCATACATTTTTTTGCCGGTAAAACTATATACTTGTAAAGAGTAATTTTTGGAAATAGCATCAGAAGAAAACTCAAAATTTACAAATGAAATCGCAGGATTTGGATAACATTTTACTGTTTTAATTTGAAGATTAGGTGATATAGTGTTATCAATATTAAATGCCTGACTGGGCGCTGTTGCAATTGCAAAAACCGCAATCAGGAATAATTTTTTAAGCGCCTGTAAAATGTTCCGAGTAAAAATTTTGTTCATTTTCCTAATATAAAATTATTAATAATAAAGTGTTTGACCAAATTGGCATCATGTTTTAGCGTTCTTATAAAACTTTTACAATTATTTAAACAATTACAACAATTGCCAAAACTTAAAACTTCGGACACAGAACAGCATTTTTAGTTGTGTTATTTCTATCTAAAAATCCTGCATACGTAAATGATACTTCAAAACCACCCTGATACTGACTTGCAGCTTTTAATTCAGAAATATTTACATCATAACTAAACGCTACAGAAAAAGGATTATAATCCAATTGTAAAACAGGAATAAATGCGTCTTTCCAACGCAGGTATCCGCCAAAATGAATTGTATACAACGGTTTTGTATAATCATCACCAATTTTTCTCGAATAAGTTATTCCACCAATTGTTTCATTATAATCTCCTTGTTTTGAATAATCAGATTGTAATGTTATGTATGATACTTCATTTACTGATAAACGAACACCACCGGAAAGTACCAGCTTTGGGTTAAGCTCAACCGGCGGATTGCGATAAAAAGAATTTTTTGGTCTGTTGAAATGATGATATGCAACGCCAATAAAATAGTAATCAGTTTCACTGCCGGCAATAGAAGAGTTAAAAGAAAGACCGGCACTTCCATCCCAATAATGATAGCTGAATTTTGTAAGCGTTTCTCCATCTCCTAATGAAGGATTGTAACCGCTTCCATCAAATTCGTTGTTGGTAGTTATTTTACTGCGATCAATGCGACGCTGTACATAACCGCCCATTACTCCAAATGATAGATACTTGCTTTTGTCATCGTTTAAAGACTTATGATAATTTATTACAGGATATAAATTTGAAGTTGTAAAATTTGTTACACCTGCACGATCATACAATATTTGAAAACCTGTAGTAATAAAATCGTTACTGCGACCAACCGGTTGTTTGTATTCAAAGTTTAAAGAACCTGTTTGATAAGGCGTAGTTACACTTTGCCATTGATTACGGTAAACAGCCTGAAAACGTATGTCGCCTGCAAATAAACCAGCAAGGGAAGGATTACGCAAAAGCGGAGCTTCAAAAAACTGTGAAAAATGCGGATCCTGTCCGTACGTTTTAAACATACTGCATGCAAGTAGGGTAAAACAAAAACGCATGAAGTTTTTCATATTGGATATTTTGGATAGTGGCGGATAAAAGTATTCATGTTTATAATATGTTATTGGAGTAATCGGTTTTTTTAATGCTCAACGAAGCAAAGTTATATTTCCCTTACTTGTAAAAACTTGCCCGTTATCACAAACAACTTCAATTAAAAATACATATACATCCGGCTGAAGCGCATTGCCTTTATATGTTCCGTTCCAGCCATAAGACTGGTTGTTTGGAACGAAATTACTTTGTTCAAAAACAATGCTTCCCCATCTGCTGAAAATACGTAACGATTTTACCGTAAAACCTTTTCCTCTCGGATAAAAATAATCATTCATGCCGTCGCCATTTGGTGAAAAAGTGTTTGGAATAAACAATACTTCATTTTTACACAAAACAGTAATAGTAATATTTTTCTCTACCGTACAACCTGCAATATTTTTTGCTTGTACGTTATATGTTGTAGTTGATTTTGGCGTAGCTAGCGGTTGTGCGCATGTAATACATGAAAGCCAGTTAGCAGGCGTCCATTGCCACGAAGTAACGTCTTCAGAACCCGTTACTTTTATCTGGTAATTACTTCCGGTTTCTATTGTTACAGCACTATCAGGAATTTGTATTGTTGGATAACTAAACACATTAACTGTTTTAAAAACTGTATCGCTAAAACAACCTTTTGTATCTGTGCCAATAACGCTATAAACAGTCGTTTTTATTGGTGTGGATGAAGTTTGCGAACCTGATGTTTGCGTAATAATATTTACAGGCTGCCAGTTATAAATTTCTTCTCCTGATGCGTTTAATGTAATTATACTGCCTATGCATAAACTGTCTGGTCCTTCAATTGAAACTTTTGACGGCTGCTTTACATCAACCAGCACAGAGTCTGTTGCAATACAACCGGCATTGTTCTTTCCCGAAACAAAATATTTTGTAGTGTTTGATGGATTTGCAATTGGATTGCTACAATCTGTACAGGAAATAAAAGCATGAGGCAACCAGCTATAAGATTGTGCACCGGTGGCATTTAAAATTGTTGTTTTGCCAAGACAAATTATTGAATCATCGCCGGCATTTACAGCAGGTAAAGGATTTATTATAACAGATTGTTTTGCTGTATCAGCACAACCCTGCATATTACTGGCAATAATACTCACAGGAAATTTCCCTGCTAATGTATATGTATGTGCTGTATTTTGATCTTGGGTAATATTGCCATCACCTAAATTCCAAGCCCACGAAATTTCTGAAGGTGAATAATTATTTACATCAGCGGTTAGTTGCACAGTGGAAAAAGCACAGGCGCTATCAGGTATTACTGCGCTAATCTTTGGTGAACTTACAATCGCAACGTTTAAAGAATCAGTATAAGTAGAAACGCAACCTCGTTCAGTTATTATAGTTAGTGTTGGGTAATATTTGTTGGATACAAAATAATTGTGTGCGGTATTTTGTAAAGATGATGAGTCAGCATCACCAAAATGCCATTTATAAGAACTAATATTATCAAACTGTGCAGTACTTGAATCAATGAAATTTACACCGACAGAATCGCAGATATTTAATCCTGGTTGTGCTATATATTTTGCGTTTGCGCCATATACCACAACTGTATCCTTATTTACAATTGGTACCCGGCAACCACCTGAATCTACTACAATTAATTGCGGCAAAAATCTGCCCGTTGTTGTATAAGTATAATTTGCCACTGAATCTGTTGAGCTTTCTGTTACGCCATTACCATAATCCCATATAAATTGAATAGCATTTTTTGCTTTTGCACTTAAAGAAATATTTAGCGGGTTACATCCGTTAAAAGGCGTATAACTTATTTGCGCAGACGGACCTTTTAGAAATATTTTTTTTGTGAATGTATTGAAACAAGAAGTGCCATAACCTTGTGCAGTGAGTTTTATATCATAATTGCCGGCAGTAGTATAATAATGAACCGGATTTAATTCTGTTGATGTATTACCATCACCAAAATCCCAGGTTAGTACAGTAAAATTCTGCGATAAATTTTGCGGTGCAATGCTTGCAGGCGGACAAGTAAATAAACTATCAGTTAATATAAATAAAGAAACAGGATTTGATACTTTTATATAATTTGGTTTAAGTAAACTATCGGTGCATCCATATTTATCTTTTACAATTAATTTTATATTGTATAAACCTTCTGCATTATAAATATGCTTAGGCGCAGCATCAGCAGATGCTGCGCTGCCGTCACCAAAATTCCAGTTATAAATAATATCATTTCCAAAACTTGAATCTGCAAATTGAAAAGCACTGCCTGAGCATGCAAGCGAATCTGCAAAAAAACCGGCAACCGGTTGTGTTATTTCAATTCCATTAATATTATTTAATGTATCATAACATCCATTATCATCTGCTACTTTGAGCGATACTGCGTAATTACCAGTTGCTGTGTAACCATGTTGAAATGGTGGCGCAGTTAAAGTATCAGGTTTGGAACTATCACCATAATTCCATATCCATTTTATTATATTATGTACTCCGTCTGAAGTAGATTGATCATTAAAGTTTATAACATTCATAAGACAATTTCCAGCTGTGTTTGAAAATGCAGCTGCAGGTCCATAAATTTTTAACGGAAACTGCTCATTAATAGTATCAATACAAAAATGACTATCTTTTATGATTAATTGAGGACTATAGTTTCCAGAGGAAGTGTAAGCATGATACACAGTATCAAGACCATTACCAAAACCTTCAGTTCCCCCGTCATTAAAATCCCAATAAAAAGCTTTTATATTACCAGGATTATAGTGTGTTGCAAAAAATTTTACAGAATCATATTTACAAAAATTTGAATGCAATGGTGTAAAAATGAAAGATGGATTTTCATCATCACTTTTATTGTATCAAATCTTGTATAGGAACATTGTGCATTGGTAACGGTTAGAGAAATATTATAAACACCTGTATCTGTATAAATATGTTGCGGGTTTGGAGTTGCATCTGTCAATCCGTCTCCAAATTTCCAAACCCAGGTTTGGGGTTCTATTGAACTATCTTTAAAATTAAAAACATAAGGTGATGAGCAGCGGTTAAAATAATTAAACCTGGCAACGGGTGGTTTTAAAAAAACATAATCAGTCCGCGTAAGTGTATCATAACAACCATACTCAGAAACAATTAATGTTACAGGAAAATGACCTGTATCGGCATATAGATATAATGGGTTTTGCTCTCCGGATGAACCACCATCACCAAAATCCCATAACCAGTTTGTAATGGTACCTGTTGAGGCATCATTGAATTGTATTTTATCACCTGCACATGATTGCAGTGGCGCTGCCACAAAGTTTGCAACAGGTCTTTTACCTAAAGAAACAGCATTTACAATAACAATACTATCTGTACAACCTTTATTAGTTGCAATTAAAAGTTTAACTGTATACGTTCCAACATTTGTATAAGTATGTTTGGGTATAGAATCTGTTGAAATAGTATTATCACCAAAATCCCATTTATATATAGTAATGGGATCAGGTGTTGTTATTGTGGGTTGAAAGGTTATAGTTTTTGGCGCACATCCTTCGTATGGTATATCTGTTATACCGAGAATTTTTGGAGGTCCTAATTGTATAATATCATTACGAATAATTGTATCGGCGCAGCCATTTTTATTAAAAGCAATTAATGTTACTGAATAACTTCCTGCATCATTAAAAATATGTTCAGGATTTGCAGAATCTGAAGTTGTACCATCACCAAATAACCAATGATAGTTTTCAGCACCCTGAGATTGGTTAGTGAATTTAATATTTACAGGATAAATACAAGTTTTTAGATTGCCGGATGCTGAGAAAGCTGCTGTTGGTTTTGCGCCAGGAATAATTTCTTTTTTTATAATATTTATACAACCGCCAAAATTTGCAGTAAGTGTTATTTGAAAAGGACCTGAACCATTAAAAGTATGTAATACAGCAGCACCGGAATCTGTTGCACCATCGCCAAAATTCCATTTTTCATTTATTGGAAGTGTTGATGAAGCATCTGTAAAAACTACCGGCTCATTTACACAACCACCTGTATATGTAAAATCAGCTTTAGCGCTTCCAATATTAATTAGTTGCTTGTATGTATTTGTGCAACCTTCATCATTTTGTGCAACTAATGTTATTGTAAAATTCCCGGAAGTATTATAAATATGAACAGGATTAATACTTGTACTACTAATATTATCACCAAAAAACCATTGATATTTTAATGAACCCTGCGCGATAGTTTTATTAACAAATGTTACAGTTGCCGGTGTACTGCAAATACTGTTATAGTTATAATTAAATCCTGCTTTTATAAGTCCGCCCACTTTTATCAAGTCTTTGTTTTGCAATGTTTGTTTGCATCCAAAGCTGTTAATTACATTTAGCGTTACACCAAATGTATCCGGAATATTATAAGTGTGTGCCGGATTTTGTGTTATTGATGTTGTTCCATCACCAAAATCCCAAACCCAACTGTTTATCGCGCCAGAATTTGCAACACTTTTATCCAGAAAAGAAACATTTAATGGGGCACAACCTTCTAAAGGATTTGCAGTAAAGGATACGGTTGGATTTGCATGTACGACTATAAATTCTTTTTTAACAATTGTATTTTCTTCCGAAGCATTTTTTATTGTTAGTGTAATTGTATACTTACCGGAATCAATGTAAACATTACTGGGATTTTTTTCTGTTGAGGTTGCGCCGTTTCCCAGATCCCAAATCCATTGTGATGGATTTCCTATTGAAGCATCGTTAAACTGAACCACCAAAGGACCGCAGCCTTGCTGAACTGTAGCTGTAAAATTTGCATTTAACTGGGCAGACGTATTTATGGAAATAAAAATTATACAAAACAATAATAACCATTTCAACATACACAGTCTGTCGAAAAATTTCATGGGCGGATAAGTATTTTCTGATCTTATTAAATCTGCCCAAACCTATGAAATTTTCAGCGTTATTCATTAGCGCGTTCATTGTTTTTCGGTAACGATAAAGAAGTAGGGTTTAACGTCTTTTCAAAACGCAATTATAGTTATTTTAAAAGCGTTATGTTACCCTTTACAGGTATAATGCTGCCGTTCTCGCAAACAATTTCCATCATATATACATAAACATCCGGCAGTACGGCATTTCCATTATAATTTCCATTCCAACCTTCAGAAGCGCTATTCGGGGGAACATTAAATTTTTCAAAAACAATTTGTCCCCAACGATTAAATACTCTAAACGATTTTACATTAAATACACCTGTTCCTCTTGCATAAAACAAATCATTCATACCATCTCCGTTTGGAGAAAATGTATTTGGTATAAATACATTTGTATTCTTACAAATTACTTTAACGGTAACTTCATCTCTTGCTACACAGCCGCCGCCATTTGATGCAATACATGTATATGTTATAGTTTGTTTTGGCGATGCAATTGGGTTTGCGATAGTTGAATTATCAAGACCTGCAGGAGGTGTCCACTGCCATTGCGTTATATCCGCAGAGCTGTTTGATATTAATTGTACAGAAGAACCAATACTAAGTGTTATATCACTGGCTTGAAAATTAAGATGCGGAACCGGAAAAGCTTTTACGGTAACAAAACCTGTATCTGAAAAGCAATTTTTTTGTGTTGAACCAATTACTCTATAAATAATTGAAGTATCTTTTACTGCTGTAAAAACAGGATTAGGCGATTTGTAGTTATCAAGATATACTGATGGATACCATTGATAATTAACTGCACCTGAAGCTGCGAATTGTGTTTTTTCTCCTACACATAAAGTATCATTACCCAACACATTTATTGGAGATGGCATTATTGCTTTTAAAGAAACAGAATCATTTGCTTTACATCCAATCTCATCCGAACCAGTAACAATATAAGTGGCAAAACTATCAACAGTTACATCTGGAGTTTGACATTTTGTGCAACTTAGATTAATGCCTTGCCATGTATAATTCAAGGCACCGGAAGCACTCAACTGGTAATTACTATTTTGACAAATACTTGTATCAGCTCCTGCTTTTACAGGCGGCGGTGAATTTATTTTTATTTTATGTGATGTTGTATCTGAACAACCAGCTGGCGTGCTGGCAATTAAGGATACAAAATAATTACCACCTGTTTTATAGTTCGTGCTAACATTTTGCCCGGAAGCAGTGGAGCCGTTATCTAATTTCCAGTTCCATTGCAATGCAGAGGTGTCTTTAATATTGTTATTTGCTTTAAAGTTTACTGTTGCCAAAGCACAGGCAACGCTATCGCCTGTAATTTGAATATTGGGCGATGGATGTATGGTTATTGGATTATCAATATGCAAAGTATCTGTGCATCCGAGTTTTGTAACAGCAATTAGTGTTGCTTTATAATTTCCTGTTTTATTGTAAGAATGACTTATTTGTTTTGCATCTGCAGAGTCATTATCTCCAAAATACCAGAAATGATGTGTTATAAGATCTTTTGATTGAGAAATATCAGTAAACTTTATAAGCGCAGAATCGCATGCCTGGCTGTTTGAAATTGTTGCATCAGCAGTAACATTAAATATTTTTACAGTATCATTTCCAACAATAGAAACTTTACAACTTAACGAATCCGTTAAAATTAATTTTGGAACGAAAAAACCTGTGTCGTATATATGTTCGCTTTCATTTTTTAGCGTTACATCAACATTGCCATCACTATAATCCCATGTATAATTTTGTGTATGATTTGCGTTCGCAAAAAACTTAACTAAAGCAGGTGCGCATTGCGGTTGTGCATCATAAGTAAATTTTCCGGTTGGTCCTTTAATTACTATGTTTTTACTAACTGTATCTGCGCAATCTCCAAATCCTTTCAAAGTAAGTTTTACCGGATAAATGCCGGGATAAGTGTATATATGTTCAGGCGAATCAACAATAGAAGTACTTCCATCACCAAAGCTCCAGCTAAAAGAATTATAATTTTTTGATTTGTTTAAAAAGTTTACCTGCAAAGGCGGACATGTAGAAAATGAATCGCTCATATTAAACTTTGCAAATGGTTTTGAAACCAATAACGATTGTGAACGAATACTGTCTTTACAACCTATGTTATCTATTACAGTTAATGATGGTACAAAAGTTCCGGAAGTTTTGTATAAATGATAAGGATTTTTACTTGCTGATAGCGAACCATCATCAAAATTCCATGTGTATTGCAAATCATTACCGATAGATGCATCTTTGAAAGATACCTGCGTGCCCGGGCAAACAATTGAATCAGTTAATAAAAATTTTGCGAACGGATGAGACACATAAACATAATTTGTTTTATATACAGTATCACTACAACCATAACTATCTGTAACAACTAATTTTGGTGTGTAATATCCGGTATCGTTATAGGTATATGAAAATATTTGACTACTGTTATAATCATGCTTTAAATAATCACCATAATCCCACGTCCATTTAATAATATCATGTATGCCATCGGTTTGAGATTTATCATTAAACAATACAGAATAACCTGAACAAATATCTGGTTGCTTACTTATGTAATTAGCCAACGGTCCATACACTGTAATAGAATCGGGTGAAGTATAAAAATATTTGCAGTTATTTAAGTCCGTCATGGTAGCGGTAATTTTAAATTTACCTGTAACTAAATAAGTATGTTTTGCTTTTGTATTACCGTTTACAGTTACAATAGTACCATCACCAAAATCCCATCTTGTATTTCTTATATTATCGAGATTAATTCCGGATATATCAGCAATCATTTCACTCCCCCTGCAATAAACACTGTCTGCCAGAGAAATTGCGCCATGTTCATCAATAACATGTATCGTTGTTGTTGCAGTGTCTTTGCAAGTTTTATTTTCCGTGTAAAGATATATTGTATATGTGCCGGAAGAATCATATAAATGCGCAGGATATTTTGTTGTACTTGCTTTTCCATCGCCAAAATCCCAGGTATGTTCAACATCAACAACAGATGTATCAATAAAATTTACAAGACTTTTATTGTCACAATTAAGGTTTACCTGCATTTTAGCTATTGGCGGCAAAGCATATAAAGCATGAGTTTTTGTTATTGTATCGGAACATCCGTAATTAAATACAACCAATGTTAACGGACGATATCCGGTATCCTGCGGATCTAAAAAATATGCATGTCCTGTCACAGAATCTTTAATATCAGTATAATCCCATTGCAAAAAAGTAATTGGTCCATTTGTGGATGTGCTTGTAAAAAGAACACTGGAATTTGTACAGGTTGTATCAAATTGTCCTATAAAATCTGCTTTAGGTTTGTGTCCTGCAAATACAGCATTTTTAAGTGTGTAAATATCAGTACAACCATCTTCGGTCTCAATAGAAACTGTTACGGCATAAATACCTTCCTTAATATATGTATGCTGCGGTGTTTCGCTTGATGAAGTTCCTCCATCACCAAAATCCCACGTATATTTTGTTACAGGTGTTTTTATGTTTAGTGTGATTGTCGGCTTTGCAACAAGTGGTATACATCCGCTGTCTGGTAAATTTAATATGCGTGTAATTCTTATTGGCAGAATGTTAATGTAATTATCTTTTTCAAAAATATTCGCACAACCATTAGGATTTATTGCAGTAAGATTAACCGTGTAAGAACCGGGTTTTGTATAAACGTGCATTGGGTTAATTGCGTGCGATGTATCTCCATCACCAAAATTCCAAATATATTGTATAGCATTTCCGGTAGATGTGTTTGCGAAAGTTACATTATAAGGTGTAGCACATGTTGCGGTATCTTTTGTATTAAATGAAGCTGCTGGTCCTGAAACTACAGTAATAGTTTTTGTAATGGAATCTGAACAGTTGGAAGAAAATGTGTTCACCAGCTTAATTGTGTATGTACCTGTTTTAGTATAAATTTTTGAGGGATTTGATTCAGTTGAAGTTGTGCCATCACCAAAATCCCAAGTGCTTGAAACCGGTTCAGGAACAGATGTATTTGTAAAATTGATGGATTGATTAGAACAGGTTGCATCCGTATTTTTAAAAGAAGAAGCTGGAATAGCAACAACTACTTTAATTGAAGCAGTATCTGAACATCCACCGGCAGATTCTGCACTTAATATAACCGTATAAGTGCCTGAAGCATTGTAATTGTGCGTTGCATCTTTAGATGTACTTGTAGCACCATCTCCAAAATTCCAGATATAATTTATATTGCCGGAACCTTCGCTGTTATTTTGAAATATTGCGGTTGCAGGTTTCTTACAAACATTTAATGAAGTAAGTGAAAAATTTGCGTTAACTCCATCGTCTATATGTACAAGATCATTTTTTGTAATGGCATTTGTGCAACCATAACTGTTTGTAACTTTCAGTGTAAGATCAAAAGTTCCTGATGTTGTATAAACATGTTCTGCCTTTTCATCCGTTGAAACATTTCCGTCACCAAAGTCCCATAAATAATCAGTAATTGTTCCGGAGCCTGCTTTACTGCTGTTTGTAAATTTTACATCTAAAGGAAAACACCCTTGTTTTGGAGAGGCATCAAAAGCGGCCTGCGGGTTCGCATAAACATTTATATAATCAGTTTTGGTAATGGAATCAGAACCAGAGCTATTTTTAATTGTAAGGCTTACTTTATAAACACCCGGCGTAAAATAAGTTGTTATCGGATTTTGATTTGGTGAAACAGAACCGTTTCCTAAATTCCATTTCCAACTGTTGGGATTGCCTGTTGATTGATCTTCAAATGCTACAATTAACGGCGAACAACCACTCTGAATATTAGAAGTGAATTGTGTCTTTAATTGCCCGAAAGACGGGTTTACAAAAAAAGAAAAAACTATTGCAAAAAAACACAAACACACATGGGTGCGGTTGGTTTTCATAGATAATGAATTTTCGAATTAGGAAATGGATGTTAACTCCGTTTTACCGGAAGGCTTAAAAGTACCTGATGCATTTTTAATACATCTAAAACTGGCTAATCTGGATATAGATTAAGCGGATGTTAATTTAGCTTAGAGGAATATAGTTGGTGCAAAATTTACTTCTTTAAGAAATAAGCCTTTTGATGGTGGTGAAAAATCTGCATACATACAATTTTTTGATGCAATAATTTTTTCAAATGCAGAAACTTCTTTTTTATTTTTTGCGAGACGAAGCATAGTGCCAACAACGGCTTTAATCATACCGCGTAAAAACCGATCAGCAGTAATTTCAAATCTCCAGATTTCATTTTCAAGTAACCAATATGATTGTTGAATGTTGCAGTTAAAATGATTAACCTGTGTATTACGTTTTGAAAACGAAGTAAAGTCATTAAAATTCTTAATTGCAGCAGCGTATTGTTGAAGAAGATTAGTGTTTAATACAAATGGATAATAATAAGATGTTTCAAAAAGAAAAGGATTTTTTTTCCTATGAATATTATAAAGATATGTTCTTGATGTTGCATCAAAACGGCAATGCGCACCAAGGTTTACAGGAAATATTTTTCTGATAACAATATCATGGTTTAATAATGCATTAAGATTATATAGATTCGCTTCATCAATTATCAAATCACAATCAAAATGAAAAAAATTCTGCAATGCATGTACGCCTGCATCGGTACGTGATGAGCCTGTTAATATAAAATCTTTTTGGTAAAAAATATTTAAAGCACGTTGTACTTCTGCCTGTATTGTATTAGCGTTTTGCTGCACCTGAAAACCACTGTATCGGGTTCCCATGTAAGCAACTTCAATAAAATAACGTGGCATAAATAAAAGCGGTTATCGCAGCATTGCTTCAAAACGGTGCTTATAATAAGGATCAATTATCTGGCTTTCAAGCGTAGTATAATTACCGTAATCATACACATTTTTATATAAGGCATCATACAAATTATAACGTCCGTCATCGCTTGAAAATATATTGCCTAATGTTTTTACCTGGTCTGTTGTAAGGCATTTATCACCTACGTATTTAAGCGCAGTTTGCACCATACCGTTATCATTATTCTGCACAAACATTTTACGTTTAAGTTTATCCATATCGTTATCAGAAATCATGTTGGTACAATTGTCTTTTACAGCATTCGTAACTTTTGGTGCATTCAAATTTGCGTTTGCAGGTTCATTATTTGTATTAGCCGGCGTTACAATATTTGTATTTGAATTTTGTGTTGAAGAATTATAAAAAGGATTACTTGCAGCATGCGAAGCTGTATCTGTAATTTGTGTTGAAGGTTGATTTAAAAAAGTTGTTACAGTATCTGTTTTTTGAGTATTATTTTCTGGTTGTGCTACAGGCAAGTTAGATGTTGCAGTCGCAACAGGCTGCTGATTTAAATTGCTGTCAATAGTTGTTGTCGCAATATTATCAGTATTAATGTTTATTGAGTCTGAAACAGGTACAAAAACATTTATTGTATCAGCGCCAGCAGTTTTATCAACAAAAACCATATTGGTTCCTGTATCAAGTTTTGTTTCCGATATTTTTTGCAATTGTGCAACAGAATCTGTTGAAGAAACGCTGCCGTTATTCGACATATTACTTACAGTTTTTGCAGTGTCTGTTACCGGTGTTGCAACAACAGCAACATTGCTTGTATCAATATTTGATGAAGCTGCTGCAACTGTATCTGGCTTGGAATTATTAACAGGTAAATTTTTATTGGCGAGATTAGAATCGCTTACAACATCTGAAAGCATATTACTAAAAGCATTGTCTGCAGATGCAGTAGTATTGTTGCCGCCTAAAATTTTTTGTGTTTGCATGTTTTGCAAAGCCCAGCCTTTATCAGTTGTACTTTGAAGTTTGTAACCGAGATCTTTTTTACTAATAACACATTTAAAATTTTGATCAGGATATTTATTCAATGGAAAACTCACGGTAAAATTATAATCACCATCACTTAATTTGGGTACAATAACATAACCATAATCAGATGAACTATAAACTTTGCTATTAAGCACAACGGCAAAAGCCTGGTTATTTTCGCTTTCTATATAAATAAAATGTTTTTGCTGTGCCTGTGCTTTAAAAAAAATACCGCTTAAAAAAAATAAAAGAAGTATGCTTATAAAATATTTCATCAGGTTTATTATTAAACTGTTTAGCGCTGCAAAACTAACATAAAATAAAAAGGTATGCCTGCAGTTACCATCACCTTTAATATTTTAACCATTTATAAAATTATTTGGTTTTAACACATTCATCCGCCTTTACATTTGCAATCTTTAAAATTTGCACATGAAAAAATATTTATCTTTTTTATCGCTGATAATATGTACAGCAACGTTTGCACAAAATAACCCTGAAGATACTTCGTGGAAACAGGTTTACCGCGCTGAAGCCACAAAAATTAATGATCTTGTTGATACGAAGCTTGATGTAAAATTTGATTATGCTAAATCTTACATGTATGGCAAGGAATTGCTTACGGCGCATCCGCATTTTTATCCAACAGATTCTTTAACGCTTGATGCAAAAGGCATGAACATTAATGAAGTTTCGCTTTATACAAACGGCAAAAAAACACCTTTGAAATATGTGTATGATGACAGCATGTTTCTGCGCATCACTTTAAACAAAACATATAAAGCCGGCGAAAATTATACGGTTTATATAGATTATGTTTCAAAGCCTGATGAATGGTTTCGTGAAGGTGGCAGCGCTGCTATTTCAGGCGCAAAAGGATTATATTTTATTAATCCGCGCGGTGAAGAAAAAGATAAGCCAACAGAAATATGGACGCAAGGTGAAACAGAACATAATTCTGTTTGGATGCCAACGATTGATAAACCCAATCAAAAAACAACAGATCAAATTACAATGACGGTGCCTGATAAATATGTTACGCTCAGCAATGGGCTGCTTATCAGTCAAAAGAAAAATACAGATGGCACACGCACAGATGTTTGGAAAATGGATCTACCGCATGCACCGTATTTATTTTTTATGGGTGTTGGTGATTACGCGATTATAAAAGATAGTTACAAAGGAAAAGAAGTAGCGTATTATGTAGAGAAAAAATATGCGCCTGTTGCAAGAGGCATTTTTGGCAATACGCCAGAAATGATAAAATTTTATTCTGAAAGATTAGGTGTTGATTATGCGTGGCCAAAATATGATCAGATTGTTGGCCGTGATTATGTAAGCGGCGCAATGGAAAATACAACTGCTACTTTACATGGCGAAGGTGCTAACTTAAATGCGCGGCAATTAAAAGATGGTAATGATTGGGAAGATGTAATTGCACATGAATTATTTCATCAGTGGTTTGGCGATTTGGTAACCTGCGAAAGCTGGAGTAATATAACCGTGAATGAAAGCTTTGCAGATTTTAGTGAAACGATTTGGAATGAATATAAATACGGACAGGATAAAGGTGACATGAAGAATTATGATGATATGCAGGGTTATCTTAACAGCAACAGCGACGATAAGCAGTTGGTGCGTTTTCATTATGCTGATAAAGAAGATGTATTTGACCAGGTAAGTTATCCAAAGGGTGGCCGTATTTTAAATATGCTACGTCATTATTTAGGTAACGATGCATTCTTCGCATCGCTAAAAAAATATCTTACCGATAATAAATTTAAAACAGGTGAAGCGCAGCAGTTGCGCCTTGCTTTTGAAAGTGTAACCGGGCAGGATTTAAACTGGTATTGGAATGAATGGTATTATGGAACCGGCGAACCTGTACTGGATATAAATTATGTGTATGACGATGCAACACATAATGTAAAAGTGATCGTTCAGCAAAAGCAAACACAGCAGATATTTAAAATGCCTGTAAATATTGATATTTATAATGGCGCAAATAAAACTCGTCACCAGGTTTGGATACAAAACCCAGTTGATACGTTTATGTTCAGTTATACAACTAAACCAGACCTCGTAAATTTTGACGGTGATAAAATTTTGCTTTGCCGTAAAACAGAGCATAAAACAGCAGACAATTATAAAGCGCAATGGAAATATGCGCCATTGTATGTTGATAGGATGGAAGCGCTTCAATACTTCGCAGAAAACAAAATGATGAACGAATTAAGTCTTGGGTTGAATGATAAGTTTTATGGTGTAAGAAGCTTTGCATTAGATGCATTGAAAGAAATGCCTGAAGCATTATCAAACACAACTATTTTACAATCGGTACAGCGCATTGCTGCAAACGATGAACATAACAGAACAAAATCCAGAGCCATAGAAATACTTGCTGAAACAAAAGATCAGCAATACAAATCATTATACGAAAAAGCTGTAAATGATTCTTCGTATAGTGTTGCCGGCGCTGCGCTTGATGGTTTAAATGGTATTGATTCTGCAACTGCTTATACGCTTTCAAAAAAATATTCTATCGATGCGAAAGGTGGTCTTCAGGATGCAATCGGTAACATTATCATGTCTCAGGGCACAGAAGCAGATTATGATGCAGTTTTTAAAATGTATTCTGATATGCCATCCAGCCAGCGAAAGCTGCAGTTAACAGGTAC
The DNA here is from genome assembly GCA_964236165.1 of uncultured Parafilimonas sp. Classification (GTDB taxonomy): domain Bacteria; phylum Bacteroidota; class Bacteroidia; order Chitinophagales; family Chitinophagaceae; genus Parafilimonas. The sequence continues at coordinate 17,582 of CAXSDU010000070.1, forward strand.
GTTTTGCAATTATCTTTCTAAACTAAACGACACGCAAAAAATAAAAGACGGCATTGATAAAGTAATCACTTTCAGAAATTCTATACCGCAAGCTTATAGAAGTTTTACAGATCCTGCAATTAATGCAGGCTTACAAAAAATTGCCGATGCTAAAGGTGCGGATGTACAAGCGTATATAAGTAATGCCAAATGATTTTAATTGAAAGCCTCGTTTTAAACGGGGTTTTTAAATTTATTATAAGTGCGAATGTTTCAAGACTAACATAGTTTTAAACTTTTTCATGTGCGCAATCTTTCATTTCCTGTTCAAACTCTAAAGTTGAATGATGGATATTTAAATGCTCCAGTTCATGCTTGATTTGTTTTTTTAGTTCATCTACCTGTTCCATTGAAAGATTTTTGTTAACCAATATATGCGCAGTTAATGCATTCATTTTTGTACTTATTGCCCATGCGTGAATGTGATGAATATTTTTAACGCCATCAATTGAAGAAATATTCGATTCAATTTTTTTTATATCAACATTTCCAGGCACTGCGTCAAGCGATAAGCGAAAACTGCTTTTTAATAAACCCCACGTACTTTTTATAATTACTAAGGCAATTATTAAACTCAAAACAGGATCAATCCAAAACCATTTTTCATAATAAATAATTATGCCGCCAATTACCAATGCAAGCGATACTAATGCATCACTTAATAAATGCAGATATGCGCCTTTTATGTTTAAATCTTTTTCTTTATTTTTTAAAAACATTAAAGCTGTAAATCCATTAATTATAATTCCAATACCCGCAACCCATGCAATAGTGAAGCCAGGTAGAGCAGGCGGATTAAAAAAATGATTTATTGCTTCATAACCAATAGCGCCGATGGATATTAATAAAAGAATGCCGTTAAATAACGCAACCAGTATGGTTGATTTTCTATAACCGTATGTAAAATTTGCATTTGGCTTTACATCTGCAAGACGAAATGCAAGCAATGATAATGCAAGACTGATTACATCAATAAGATTATGACCAGCATCAGAAAGCAGTGAAAGCGATTTGATATTTAAACCAACAATCACTTCAATAATTACAAATAAAAAATTAAGTGTAATTCCAATGTAAAAAGCAAGGTTTACATTTTTTAATTCAGCAATTTCTGAATGATTGTGATGATGATGCTCGTGGCTCATTTAAAATTCTGTATAGATTGTATTATCCAGTCTTGCAACAATATATGAACACAAAAATAATTTAAATTAATTGTGTATATTTTAATCTGGCGTAAACAACGTTTATAAGTTGCTAAATAAATTTCTTGTTGGTACATTTATTTCTGTGTAATTAATATGTTACCAACAGCATTAGAATTAATAGCGCTTGGTTTTGTTGTAGGCGGATTTGGCACCTTAATAGGAGCAGGTGGCGGATTTATACTTGTACCTGTTTTGGTTTTATTATATCCTGATATGCAGCCGAATCTTATCACTTCTATTTCACTTGCCATTGTTTTTTTAAATGCGTGCTCCGGTTCTTTTGCGTATGGCAAAATGAAACGCATTGATTATAAATCGGCAATCGCATTTGGTTTAGCCACTTTGCCCGGTTCAATAATCGGTGCTGTTTTAACCGGCTATGTTCCCAGGCATATTTTTAATCTGATACTAGGAGTTGTATTGTTTGTTATTGCAGTTTTTCTTTTTATAAAACCCGGCGAAGGCGCTTATGCAAATAATAAAAAAGGAAAGATAAATACACACAGAGA
>CAXSDU010000071.1:0-990 GCA_964236165.1 uncultured Parafilimonas sp.
ATAAACAGCGCTGGCTTTCGCTTCATCGCCTTTAAAACGCACTAAGGAAAACTCTGTTTCAGCGGCGCCGGGATGGATAGCTGTTACTTTTATTTTATGCTGAAGTAAATCTATGCGCTGTGCTTCGCTGATTGCATTTACTGCATGTTTTGTAGCACAATAAACATTGCCTTCTTTATAAACTTCTTTTGCTGCAGTTGAACCAATATTAATAATATGTCCTTTTTTATTTTTTATCATCAGCGTAACAATGGCTTTTGAAACATACAATAATCCTTTCACATTTGTATCAATCATTATATCAAAATCATCAAGCGAAGCTTTATCAAATAAATTTCTGCCGGCAGCCAGTCCTGCATTATTTACTAATACATCAATATTGCACCATTCGGTTTCTAAATTATTAATTGCAGAAAATACTTCTTCTTTTTTACTTACATCAAACACTAAAGACAAAACATTTATTTTATATTTTGATTTCAATTGATGTGCAAGTTCATCAAGTCTTTCTTTTCTTCTGCCTGTAATGATACAGTTCCATTTTTCTGAAGCAAATTTTTCTGCAATCGCTTTTCCAAAGCCTGATGTTGCACCCGTAACAAGTATTGTTTTGTTCATACAATTCTTTAAAATTAGTAGTATAGTTCTTTGCGAATATGCGCAAACTTTATCAAATTTTAAAAATCCCCAACATTATATTTGCCGCCGTAAAATAATCATGAAGAAAATATTTCTATTTGCATTAATAAGTATCTTTTTTATAAAACTTAATGCGCAGCAACAACAGTTTATTGTAAAGGTTTCAACGGTAAATAATAAGGTAAAAATTGAATGGCAAAACCCGTATGGCGATAGTGTTGTGCAAATAAATATTCAACGTTCATGGGATACTGCAAAAAATTTCAGATCTGTATTTGCACCACTTTCACCTGAGCTGCCCCGAAACGGTTATATAGATGAAACGGGTGGCAATGGAAGTATATACTATTA
>CAXSDU010000071.1:1000-19170 GCA_964236165.1 uncultured Parafilimonas sp.
TATCGCGCATTTTATGTATTGGCAAATGGAAATTTCTTTTTTACAAGAGCAAAAAAAGTTACCAGTGGCTCAGATTTTACAAATGATGTAACACCGGAAGAAATTAGTGATAAAAATTTTCTTGTAACCATTCATGATGATGATTCTGTAATTGCACAATTAAGTTATAATGATTATCGGAAATTTAAAGATTCAATTATACATTATACAAAAGATACTTTGTATTCGTTTACAGATGCAGATGTGCTGATAAGATATTTTAATAACGAAATTAAATGGGCGCCATCGCAACATGTTTATACAAATACTGATGGCTATGTGCAAATATTTTTGAACGATGCATTGCAAAATAATTATCGCCTGCGTATAATGGATGAAAATCATAAACAACTTTTTATAATTCAGCATATAAATCAAACGCAATTGTTGCTTGATAAAACAGATTTTATGCATTCAGGCTGGTTTTATTTTGAACTTTTTGAAAACAACAAGCTGAAAGAACGCAGTAAATTTTATATTCCAAAAGATTTCTGATAATGAATTATGAATCATAGTTCATCATACATTCTTTATACTTCGTATTTTGCATTTCTTATTTAAAACAATATTATGGTAGCTGCTTTGCGCGAAAAATTCAACGCATCATTTACACAAAAACAATATGAAGATTATTTGCAGGATTTAAATTCAGCATATCCTGGTGATCTTGAATTCAGGGTGGCAGAAACACCAATTTTTATAGATAAAGCATTTACGAATAAAATTTTATCAGCCTGCGAAAGTATTGTTGATGTTATTACAAAACAAGATTTTAAAACGCTTACCGCCAACGCAGTTCCGCAAGGTTTAAATGTGCCAAATGAAAATGATCATTCACATTTTATTGCATTTGATTTTGGTATTTGCGAAAATGAAAATGGTGAGCTTGAACCGCAATTAATAGAAATGCAGGGCTTTCCAACTTTGTTTGCTTATCAGGCTTGGGATGATGAAATAACACGAAAACATTTTGATATTCCTTTCAATTACGATTCTTATTTAAATGGTTTTAATAAAGAAAGTTATCTGCAATTATTAAAAGATATTATTGTTACAAATCATAACCCGGAAAATGTAATACTGCTTGAAATTTTTCCACATAAACAAAGCACAAGAATTGATTTTTATTTTACGCAGGATTATTTAAAGATTCCGGTTGTTTGTATAACTGAACTTGTAAAAGAAGGCAGAAAATTATTTTATATTCAGGATGGAAAGAAAACAGAAGTTAAGCGCATTTATAACCGTGTAATTTTTGATGATCTGCAGCAACAATCACCAGAAGTGCAGCAGCAAGGCAAAATTTTATTTGAAGATTTAGATGTTGAATGGGCGCCGCATCCTAACTGGTTTTATCGCATCAGCAAATACACATTGCCATTCATAAAAAATGCTTATGTGCCCGAAACAAAATTTTTAAGCGATATAACAGATATACCTTCTGATCTTGAAAATTATGTATTAAAGCCTTTATTTTCTTTCGCAGGTCAGGGTGTTGTAATTGATATAAAGAAAGAAGACATTTATAATATAAAAGATCCGCATAACTGGATTCTTCAGCGCAAAGTAAAATATGCCAGTGTTATTAAAACGCCCGATGAAAATGCAAAAGCAGAAATAAGAATGTTTTACTTCTGGAAAGATGGAGAAGCGAGACCAGTTGCTACACAAAATCTTGCGCGTATAAGTAAAGGAAAAATGATTGGGGTACGGTATAATAAAGATCGCGAATGGGTAGGAGGAAGCGTTGTTTTTTTTGAGAAATAAAAACGCAACTAAGATTGCTGAATTATTTTAATTTTTAAAAATTACTTTTTTCTTGAATATTTTAAAAGAAATCTTCGGACGTATTTGGGCATTATGGTCTTTGTTGTTTTTTGTTTGCAGCATGTTTGTTGCCTATCCTTTTTATATTCCCTGCCATTTTTTAAAAGAACCCAAAAAAGCAAAATGGCATCGCGTGGTTTCGAGAATTTGGATGTGGCTTTTTCTTCAGGCATCGGGTTGTCCATTAAAAGTAAAAGGTGCTGCAAATTTTAAAAACATTCCAAATTGTATAATTGTTTCCAACCATAATAGCTTAATGGATGTACCGGTTACGACACCTTTTATGCCACGCACTAATAAAACTATTGCCCGTAAAGATTTTGCTATAGTTCCGGTTTTTGGTTGGATTTACGGTTTTGGAAGTGTGCTGGTTGATAGGAACAGCGATACAAGCCGCCGTAAAAGTTTTGAGAATATGAAATGGATTTTAAGTCTTGGTTTGGATATGGTAATTTATCCTGAAGGAACACGTAACAGGAGCAATGAACCTTTAAAGAAATTTTATGATGGTGCATTTCGTTTAGCAACAGATACACAAAAGCCAATTATACCAACAGTTGTTTTAAATACACGAAAAGTTTTACCTGCCACAAGAACTTTTTTTATGCTACCGCATAAACTGGAAATGCATTTTTTGCCTGCTGTTGAAAGCAAAGGCTGCACTGCACAGCAATTGAAAGAAAAAGTTTTTAAGATAATGTGGGATTACTATAAAAAGAATGAATAAATAAATCTTGTATTGCATTCTTCAAGTGCATGTACATAAATAAAATATATTACAAGCTTATCTTACAAAATTTAAACTGGTTCAATTTGTTTTGAATTTTTCTTGATAGAAGTTTTAGTGCTTCCAGCTTGTTCTCTTTTTGAAGTATTATTCTTTTTGTTATCTGCACCATTAAGATGCAAGCCTTCTGTAATTAAGCGTGCAGCTTTTTTTATGCGCTTTTTAAATTTCTTTTTTCCAAGACTTTGTTTTAGCTCAGGCAAAGCAATTTCAATTTTATGCGCTAGTTCTTTTTTTACTTCTTTCTTAGAATGAAAATTATTACTTATTAATTTTTTTGTAGCCATATATAAATTTAAATGATAACACAAATTTAATGTTACGCTTTAGTTCTCAATGTTAAGTTTTATTGGAGATTTTTTAATTTCATAACGCACAAAGAAATCTATTTACGTTTCAGTAAAATGTAAATTAATTATTGCTTATTCAGTAAAACCACACGCCATAAACTACAAAATCTATCGCATACCTTTGTACAAAATTTATATATGTTGAATTCGATTGAAAGTGCGATTGAAGATATAAAGCAAGGCAAGTTGGTAATTGTGGTGGATGATGAAGACAGGGAGAATGAAGGTGATTTTATTACGGCAGCTAAAAACGTTACACCTGAAATAATAAATTTCATGAGTAAGGAAGGCCGCGGATTAATTTGTGTGCCGATAAACGAAGAACGCGCTGATGAACTAAAGCTTGATTTAATGGTAACTAATAATACAGCTTTGCATGAAACACCTTTTACTGTTAGTGTTGATTTAATTGGTAATGGTTGCACCACAGGCATTAGTGCGCATGATCGCGCAAAAACAATACAAGCTTTAATTAATCCGGAAACAAAACCGGAAGATTTAGGAAGACCAGGACATATTTTTCCTTTGCGCGCAAAAAAAGGCGGAGTGTTAAGAAGAATAGGGCACACCGAAGCAACAGTTGATTTAGCAAGACTTTCAGGTTTTGAATCTGTTGGTGTATTAGTTGAAATAATGAATGAAGACGGCACGATGGCGCGGCTTCCGCAACTAAGAATAATTGCAGACAAGTTTGATTTAAAAATTGTTTCCATAAAAGATTTAATCGAGTATCGTTTAAAAACAGATTCGCTAATTGAAGAAATTACACGTGTTGAAATGCCAACTAAATATGGCAATTTTAAACTTGTTGCCTTTAAAGAAAAAACAACCGGCGGCGAACATCTTGCTTTAATAAAAGGTGAGTGGAAAAAAGATGAGCCTGTACTTACCCGCGTGCATTCGAGTTGTTTTACGGGTGATATTTTAGGAAGTTTCCGTTGCGATTGCGGCGAACAATTACACAAAGCCATGCAAATGGTAGAAGCAGAAGGCAAAGGTTTGATTTTATATATGAACCAGGAAGGCCGCGGTATTGGGTTGATGAATAAACTGCGTGCTTACAAACTACAGGAAGAAGGTATGGATACAGTTGAAGCCAACCTGCATTTAGGTTTTGGAATTGATGAACGCGATTATGGCGTAGGTGCACAAATCTTGCGTTATCTTGGTATAACAAAATTAAGGTTAATGAGTAATAATCCTAAGAAGCGTGCAGGCTTAAGTGGTTATGGTTTGGAGATTGTTGATATAATTCCAATTGAAATAAAACCCAATAAACACAACGAAAAATATTTAGCTACCAAGCGCGATAAAATGGGACATAAAATTCTTTCGCATAAATAATATTCCATCAGAAGTAATAGAATCAAATTTGATTTAAGCTTTCTAAACAAACATCAACAAATCAGAAATAATACATGGGTTTATTTAATAAGCTATTTGGAAAAAAAGAAAAAGAAAGCTTAAACGAAGGTTTGCAAAAAACCAAAGTTGGATTTTTAGAAAAAGTTACTAAAGCCATTGCGGGTAAAAGTACAGTTGATGAAGAAGTACTGGATAATTTAGAAGACGCATTGGTTAGTGCTGATGTTGGCATTGATACCACGATTGAAATTATCAATCGCATTGAAGCACGTGTTGCAAAAGATAAATACATCAACACTTCAGAATTAAATAAATTATTACAACAGGAAATAGAAAATATTTTAACTGATTCAAAAGAAGATTTATATAAAGAATTCAATCTGCCAGAAAACAAAAAGCCTTATGTTATGCTTGTAGTTGGTGTAAATGGCGTTGGTAAAACAACCACTATTGGCAAGCTTGCAAACAATTATAAAAAAGCAGGTAAAGATGTATTGCTTGGTGCTGCAGATACATTTCGTGCTGCTGCGGTTGATCAGTTAACTATATGGAGTGAAAGAGTAAACGTGCCAATTGTAAAGCAACCAATGGGCAGCGATCCCGCTGCTGTTGCTTATGATGCAGTAAAAAGTGCAGTTTCAAAAAAATCTGATATTGTAATTATTGATACGGCTGGTCGCTTACATAATAAAGTACATTTAATGGAAGAGCTTTCTAAAATTAAACGTGTTATTCAAAAAGTAATTCCCGATGCGCCGCATGAAGTTTTATTAGTGCTTGATGGTTCAACCGGGCAAAACGCATTAGAACAAGCAAAACATTTTACAGCAGCTACAGATGTTACATCAATCGCTATAACAAAATTAGATGGTACTGCAAAAGGAGGTGTTGTTTTAGCAATTGCAAGCCAATTTAAAATCCCTGTAAAATATATTGGTGTAGGAGAAAAGATAGATGATCTTCTCATTTTTGATAAACACGAATTTGTTGACAGTTTGTTTAATTTAGAAAAGGCTTAATATAAAATATCTGCAAGTTTTAAAATCCAGTATATCTTAATTTCAACCTTATTTTTCATATCTGTAATTATTCTTTACTTAACCGTAAAGTTTACAGTTATTAGTGATGTAATAAATGAAAACTGAAAGAGTTTCCAGTTTATATTTGTATCCATAGTTAGTTATCTCGCTTCTGCCATATCAACAATGTCTGTTACTTTATAAGTGCCTGCATCCAATTTTTCTTTTGTTTCACTGAAGGCATTTAGTGTAATTTCTATGTCTTCATTTGTATGTATTGCTGTTGGAATAAGACGATAAATAATATGTCCTTTAGGAATAACAGGATATGTAACTATAGAACAAAATACATTATAATTTTCGCGCAGATCGGCAACCATTGCACTTGCTTCCGGCGCACCACCTTTCATATAAACCGGTGTAACAACAGAATCTGTTTTGCCAATATCAAAGCCATGTTCTTTTAAACCGTTTTGCAGTTTTAAGGCATTTTTCCACAGATTCTCTTTTAACGCTGGCATGGTGCGTAACATTTCTAATCTTTTTAAATTACCAACTACATAAGGCATTGGTAAACTCTTTGCAAAAATTTGAGAGCGAATGTTATAGCGGATGTAATCTATAATAGTTCTTGGACCTGCTATAAAAGCACCAATAGAAGCCATAGATTTTGCAAATGTTGAAAAATATAAATCAATATCATCCTGGCAATTTTGCTCTTCACCAGCACCAGCACCCGTTTTACCTAATGTGCCAAAACCATGTGCATCATCAACCATCAACCGGAAATTATATTCTTTTTTTAATGCGCATATTTCTTTCAATTTACCCTGGTCACCTGCCATACCAAAAACGCCTTCGGTAATTAATAAAATGCCACCCTGTTGTTGCTTTTCAATCAAAGCAGTTGCGCGTTGCAATTGCTTTTCACAATCTTCAATATCATTATGCCTGAACACATAACGGTGACCAGGATGTAATCGCAAACCATCAATAATGCATGCATGCGATTCTGCATCATACACAATTACATCATGCCTTCCGCATAATGCATCAATAGCACTCATTATTCCCTGGTAACCGTAGTTTAAAAGAATGGCATCTTCTTTCTGTTCAAATGTTGCCAGCTCTTTTTCAAGCTGTTCATGATAATTGCTGTTGCCACTCATCATACGCGCACCCATAGGATATGCAAGCCCGAACGCTTCTGTAGCATGAGTATCTGCTTTACGTACATCAGGATGATTTGCCAATCCTAAATAATTATTCAAACTCCACACAATTACTTCTTTACCGCGAAACTGCATGCGGTTACCAATTTCACCTTCAAGCTTGGGAAAAGCGTAATAGCCATGTACTTTTTCACGGTGTACTCCTAATGGTCCGTAATTTTTAATTAATCTTTCAAAAATATCTGGCATAGATTATTATTTTCTATTTAAGTTATTTATAAATTTTATTAATGTGTTGGAAGCAAGCAAGCCGAAAACGTAAAAATAATATATTATAATTTGGGTACAAATGTCTTAAATACAATGTGCAAAGATATTTTATAAACCCTATTTATTTTTTGTAAGGATGTTAATTAATCGCAGATGTTATTTTTGTGTGAAGATGAAATTAAGATTAGATAAAATAGACGCTCTTATAGGAGAACTAATTTCTATTTGCGGCAAACAAAATGTTTTTTATGATGATGAATCAATAAATTTTTATGGGCATGATGAAACCGAGAAATTAAATTATCCGCCCGATGTTGTTGTGAAACCAACTTCTGCAAAAGAAATAAGTGAAATTTTAAAATATTGTAACCAGCATTTAATTGCTGTTACCCCACGTGGTGCAGGAACGGGTTTAAGCGGCGGTGCCATTCCGCACAACGGCGGCGTTGTAATTTCAACAGAAAAATTAAATAAGATTTTGCACATTGATGAGCGCAACCTGCAGATAACAACAGAACCTGGTGTTATAACGGAAGTATTACAAAATACAGTAAAGGAAAAAAATTTATTTTATCCGCCCGATCCTGCAAGCCGTGGTTCGTGTTTTATTGGTGGAAATATTTCTGAAAATAGTGGCGGACCGAAAGCAGTTAAATATGGCGTGGTAAAAGATTATGTTTTGAATCTTGAATTAGTATTACCATCAGGTAAAATAATATGGACGGGAGCAAATGTTTTAAAAAACTCAACCGGTTATAACCTTACCCAATTAATTGTTGGCAGTGAAGGAACGTTGGGCATTGTTACAAAAATTGTATTGCGTTTAATTCCATTACCAAAATATGATTTGCTGATGCTTGCACCGTTTGCATCTTTAGAAAAAGCAAGTGAAGCCGTGAGTGCTATTTTTCGCGCAGGATTTACACCCAGTGCGATGGAATTGGTTGAAGTAGATGCGCTGACAATTGTAAGTAAGATGGTTGGCAGTTATGTTGTGCCTGTTAATGATGATATTGCTGCGCATTTAATCGTTGAAGTGGATGGCAATGATATAGATGTATTAATAAAAGAAATGGAAGCTATCGCAGAATTGCTGCAACAGTTTGATGCAGGTGAAATTTTCTTTGCTGATGATGCACAACAAAAAAATGAATTATGGAAACTGAGAAGGAGGGTAGCAGAAGCCACAAAACTTGCCGGTTATACAATTGAAGAAGATACTGTTGTTCCCCGTGCCGAATTACCGGCATTAATTAAAGGTATAAAAGCGTTAGGTGTACAATATAGTTTTAATGCAGTTTGTTATGGGCATGCCGGCGATGGCAATTTACACATCCCATAAAAAAAGAAGGCATTCCAAACAGTTATGGCAATAAAGAAATGAATACGATTTTGCATGCTTTATTTAAATTAGTAAAAACTCTGGGTGGAACTATAAGCGGAGAACATGGAATTGGTTTAATTCAAAAAGATTTTATGTATGATGTTTTTGATGATGCAAATCTTAACTTAATGCGGTCTATTAAAAAAGCATTCGACCCTAATAATATCTTAAATCCCGGTAAAATTTTCGACCTGTAAAATCTGTGCTACATCTTTGCATTTCACTTATCAAACAAAAACAATGAAAAAAGTTTTTTTGTGCCTGCTGATTATAATAAGCGTAAAAGCTTTAAATGCGCAGGATAATTACGACAATAATAATGATGGCGAAGACAGGGGATTTAAAAAAGAAAATGTATTTGTTGGCGGAAGCATTTCGCTGGGATTTGGTTCGGGAAATTTTGGTATTGGTGCTAATCCTGAAATAGGATATTCCTTTTCGCAATTTCTTGATGCAGGCGTTGCTTTCAATTTAAATTATAATTCCCAAAGATATTATGATGTGTACAGTGGTGCTGATATTGGCAAGCTTGCAAGTTTTAATTATGGAGCGGGTGTTTTTGTTAGGGCTTATCCTGTAAGTTTTTTGTTTGTTCAATTACAACCAGAAGAGAACTGGATAAATTATAATTCAAAAGATTTTTCGAGCAATGTAAATTTTAAGAATAAAGTAAGTGCTGCGAGCCTTATTGGTGGCGTTGGTTATTCGCAGCGCATTATTACGCAAGGCAGTTATTTTTTAATGCTTGGTCTTGATTTATTAACGAATGAAAATTCACCTTATCGCGATAGCTATAATCATGCGGTGCCAATTATTCGCGGTGGATTTGACGTGTATTTGCATCCATCAAGAAAATCAAAGCCTGTGGGTCGTTTATTATAGAAACACTTTTTTTCCAATCATTATATAAAAAGCCTTCCGTGTACATTTTATTAAAATGTGCAAGTAAGTTATCATAATAATAATCAGAATTCAGCAGCACAATATTTTTATTATGATTGTTTAACTGGTTCCATGTTATCATTTCAAATAACTCATCTAACGTGCCATAACCACCCGGCAAAATAATTGCTGCATCACTTAATTCATACATTAGTTTTTTGCGTGTATGCATATCTTCAACAATATGCAAAGTGGTAAGCATTTCGTGCTGACGTTCCTTTTCATTTAATAAGGATGGAATTACACCAATAACTTTCCCTTTGTATTTTAAAACTGTATCAGCCACAATGCCCATTAAACCATTACTGCCGCCGCCATAAATTAATTGAATATTTTTTTGTGCGATTATTAAACCGATTGCTGCTGCATGTTGCGCAAATAATTTATTATTACCATTTTTAGAGCCGCAGAAAACTGCAACAGATTTCCACATTGTTTTGTATGCAAGTTTTAAGTAAGGTTTAATCCTCCTGATTTTCTCCCTTAGCTTTTTGTTTTGATTGATTATTCTCTTTTATTTTTTGCCAGGCTATAAACAAAGCTTCATTATCGAGCAGAAATTGTCTTAGTCTTTCACCGGGAGTTTTTTGGAGCCATATTTTTAACTGCAATTTTTTTATATGTTCTGGTGTGTCTTCCATTAGATTAAATTAAAAGTATTCAGGCTTAATTCTTTTACCCAATAGTAAATATATTTTAAATTAAGATTATTAAGTTGCGTTAAAGCTTTTATATCCTCTTTTTGTAAACTGCTTTCATAATCTTGTATCCATACAAGTTTTGAAATAAGTAAATCTTCTGGTGTAACAACAAATACCGGCATGTCCAGAAAACTTATTTTAGAACAATAAAATCTGCTTTAAATCCTGAAGCATGATCAATTATATTAAACATGCCGGAATGCATTATAGCATCTTTGATCGCATCTTCATCGCAATAATAACCAGTTTTAAAATTCTGTACAAAAAGGTCAGCATCTTCATTCTTAATCATCACAACAAAATCAAAATCTCTTGTTGCTCTTGGCACTGTATGTATACTTAATGCAACGCTGCCTGAAAGCATGTAATCAATCTTATTTTTTGTAAAGAATAATATTATTGCTTTTAAGAAATCAATCATATCTTATAACAATATTAAAGAAGATTTAATACCGAAGTTGTATTTTGCCAGCATTCATAATAATTTAGTAAATGTCTCCAACGCTTCTTTTTGTTTTTGTATTGATATATTTTTTATTGCTGTTGGGTGTTGCGTGGTACACAAGCCGCAACGCAGATAACAATTCATTTTTTATTGGTAACCACAACAGCAACTGGATGTTGGTTGCGTTTGGTATGATAGGTACATCGTTAAGTGGCGTGACATTCGTAAGTGTGCCCGGAACCGTTGGCAGCAATGGGTTTGGATACTTCCAGGTTGTAATTGGAAATTTTATTGGTTACTGTTTAATTGCATTTATTCTGTTGCCATTGTATTATAAAATGCAGGTAACTTCTATCTATAATTATTTGCTGAAGCGTTTTGGAAAAGTGAGTTATAAAACAGGCGCATTATTTTTTATTTTATCAAGAATTTTGGGCGCAACAGCAAGATTATATTTAGTAATAAACGTGCTGCAGATTTTTATTCTTGATAACATGCATGTGCCTTTCTGGCTTACAACATTTATTATTTTATTCATGATTTTACTGTACACTTTTGAAGGCGGCGTAAAAACAATTGTGTTTACAGATATGCTGCAAACTACATTCATGTTACTCGGTCTTATTGTTTGTATTTATTTTATAATGAATTCGCTCGGGTTTTCTTTTGCTGAAACACTTCAATCTTTTTATAAAAATAATTATACAAAGATCTTTAATATGGATATAAAAAGTGGTTCATTCTTTATTAAACAAATTATCGGCGGTGCATTTTTAACTATTGGAATGACAGGTCTTGACCAGGAAATGATGCAAAAAAATATCAGTGTAAAAACGTTGAAAGATTCGCAAAAAAACATGATAACATTTAGTTTAATTTCTGTTGGTGTAAACTTTTTATTTTTGTTTTTAGGCGGATTGATGTATGTGTTTGCTGCAACAAAAAACATCGATATAAAAGGTGATGATTTATTTCCAACAATTGCTTTAAGTTATATGCCTTCTGTTGTTTCTATCATTTTTATTATTGGTTTAATATCGGCTTTATTTCCCAGCGCAGACGGCGCTTTAACAGCATTAACTTCTTCTTTTTGTATTGATATTTTAGGTTTAAAGCGAAATACTTTCATTACAGAAAAACGAACAAAAAAAATAAGAATAACTATACATATAATCTTTGCAATAATTTTCTTTTTATGCATCATGATTTTTAAATTGATCAATGATAAATCTATCATATCATTAATACTCACTGTTGCAGGTTACACATATGGTCCGCTGCTTGGTTTATTTTTATTCGGCATTTTTACAAAAAGAAGTTTACCCCAAAACACATTGATTGTATTTGTATGTTTTATTGCACCGGTTTTAACATACATACTTAGCTTAAATGCAACTAAATGGTTTAGCGGTTATTCAATAGGAATTGAGTTGTTACTTATAAATGGCTTGCTTATTTTTGCCGGGCTTTTGTTTGTATCAAAACATAATATAAATGCAGTGGATTGAAAAGATTGCTGAAGATTATGCAGAAAAGTTTACAACAAAGTTGGATGATGTTTCGCAAAAAATATATGATGATACATTAACGAATCATCAACATGCGCACATGATGAGCAGTGATGTGCAGGGAAAATTTTTAGAGTTTATAAGTTCTTTGCTTCAGCCAAAATATATTTTAGAAATTGGAACGTTTACAGGTTTTAGTGCAATATGTTTGGCAAAAGGATTAACAAAAGATGGCGCATTGCACACAATTGAAATGCGTGAAGCAGATGCTAACACGGCGTGGAAAAATATTACTGCCGCCGGCATGCAACAAAAAATACATTTGCACACCGGCGATGCAAGAGAAATAATAAAAATTTTAGATTATACATGGGATTTGGTTTTTATTGATGCTGATAAAACTTCATACATAATATACTATGAAGAAGTTTTAAAACGTTTAAATTACCGTGGCTGGATTTTAGCCGATAACGTTCTTTTTCACGGGCAGGTATTTGAAGAAAAAATTGATAATAAAAGTGCAATTGCTATTGCACAATTTAATGATCACGTTTTAAAAGATGAGCGAACAGAGCAGGTGCTTTTAACAATAAGAGACGGACTGCTGCTGATAAAAAAGAAATATTGATGAAAAAACTTGTTCTTTTAATTTTCGCCGCTGCTGTGTGGTTTAACGTACAGTCGCAAACAAACGAAGCTGTTACATCTTATATAAATCAATACAGGCAATTAGCTATTGATGAAATGATACGAACAGGTGTGCCTGCATCAATTACATTGGCACAAGGAATTTTAGAATCTAATGCTGGTCAATGTCCTTTAACACAGGAATCGAATAATCATTTTGGAATTAAATGTAAAGATGATTGGACGGGTGATGTTGTTTATCATGATGATGATAAAAGAGGTGAATGTTTTAGAAGATATAATAGTGCAGAAGATTCTTATCATGATCATTCCGACTTTTTAAAAAATCGCTCTAATTATTCAGCCTTATTTGATATTGATGTAACCGATTATAAAGATTGGGCTTATGGTTTAAAGTCGGCTGGTTATGCAACAAATCCTGTTTATGCACAAGCATTAATTACCACAATTGAAAAATATAATCTTGAAGATGCAACAGACCTTGCGCTTCTACAAAGTAACCAGGTAAATATTGCTGCAGCACCTATAAAAATTGAAAATGAATATGCTTTTGAAAACCCTTTCAAAATAACTGCTGATAATAAAGTATCGCAACAGGATAACTCTTCAGCAAATTATCCTAACGGAATTTTTTCAATCAATGATACCAAAGTGATTTATGCAAAAGAAGGCACATCGCTTTTTGCTATGGCGAGCAAATATAATATCTCATTCAAAAAATTACTTGCTTATAATGATTTGGATAATGTTGATATACTTGGTGAATCAACATTAATTTATCTTGAAAAAAAACCAAAACGTGGCACTAAAGATTTTCATGTTGCATTGCCTAACGAAGATCTGCATGATATTGCACAGGAAGAAGGTATTCAATTAGGAAGTTTACTTACCTATAATAATCTGCAAAAAAACAAAGCACCAAAAGCCGGCGATAAAATTTTATTGCGTGGAGAAAGTCGAAAATTGTTTTGATTGTATTTAGTTTGCAGCACGTAAAAACATCTGCATGCAAACGATACATATACATGATAAAGATTTCATTCCATACTTATCACAAACAGAAATTGAAGAAGCTGTAAAAAATCTTGGCGAGCAATTAAGTATTGAATACGCAGGAAAATTTCCTTTATTTATACCAATACTTAACGGATCTTTTATGTTTGCCGCAGAATTATTTAAACATATAAATATTGCGTGTGAAATATGTTTTATAAAACTGGCTTCATATAAAGGCACTACTTCAGCCGGACATGTTATCACATCAATCGGGCTTGATACAGATGTAAAAGAGAAACATGTTATTGTGCTGGAAGATATATTAGACACAGGAAAAACCTTAAGTTTATTTCTTCCGCAAATACAAAATCAACAACCAAAATCTTTAAAAATTGCCGCTATGCTCCATAAGCCTGAAGCAACGGTGCACGAAATAAAACCCGATTATAATTGTTTTAAAATTCCTAACAAGTTTGTTGTTGGATTTGGTTTAGATTATAATGGACTTGGAAGAAATATTCCTTCTATTTACCAGTTGAAGGAAAATTAATTTTTAGCTAAATACTTCTTTCACCTTATCAAAAAAACTCTTTTCACTTTTTCCGGGTTGCGGTTTAAAGTTTGGACTTATATTTAATTGATTAAGTATATTCTTTTCATCATTTGTAACGTTTTGAGGTGTCCACACATTTACATGAATTAACTGATCACCTCTAGCATAACCATTTACTTCAGGAAAACCTTTGCCTTTCAACCTGAATATTTTTCCGCTTTGTGTGCCTGGCGGAATTTTAATTTTTGCACGGCCGTCAATTGTAGGTACTTCTAAATTTGTTCCAAACACTGCATCTGGAAATGATATATGTAACTCAAAAGCAACATTCAATCCATCGCGTTGTAATTCTTTGTGTGCTTCTTCTTCAATTAAAACAATTAAATCGCCCGGTGCGCCACCACGCTCGCCAGCATTACCTTTTCCACTCAAACTTAACTGCATGCCTTCCTGTACACCTGCAGGTATATTTATATTTACAGTTTCCTCGCCATATATTCTTCCCTCGCCTTTACATGCAATACATTTATTTGTAACAATCGTTCCTTCACCGTTACATGTTGGGCAGGTGCTAACTGTTTGCATTTGCCCTAAAAATGTGCTGGTAACTTTTCTTACCTGTCCACTGCCGCCGCATGTTGAACAAGTTTGAATACCGCCTTTATCTTTTGCGCCATTTCCACTGCAGGTATTACAAGGCACATATTTTTTTACCTTGATATTTTTTGTAACACCGTTAGCCATCTCTTCGTAATTCAACTTTAATTTTACACGAAGATTGCTGCCACGTGTTCCATGATTTCTGCCACCAGTTCCGCTGCTTCTTCTTCCGCCACCAAACAAACTCCCTGAAGATATCTTCCATATTTACATTAGAACTTCCGCTAAAACCACCACTGCCCGGCGCAAATGCGGCATGACCAAAGCGATCGTATTTGGCTTTTTTATCAGTATCGCTTAACACTTCATATGCTTCGGCTGCTTCTTTAAATTTTTCTTCTGCTTCTTTATTACCAGGATTTCTATCAGGATGAAATTGCATAGCCACTTTGCGGTATGCTTTTTTTATCTCATCACCAGAAGCGCTTTTTGAAACAGTTAATATTTCGTAATAATCTCTCTTTGTCATAATATTATTTTCCTACAACCACTTTTGCAAAACGAATCAATTTATCATTTAAATAATATCCTTTTTGAACCTCATCTGCTACTTTACCTCTTTGCTTTACATTTTCAACCGGAATTTCGGTAATAGCTTCATGCTTTTCAACATCAAATTCTTTATGCAGGCTTTCCATTTCTTTAACTCCTTTATTTTGCAAAACTTTTCTAAGCTTATTAAAAATTAAAAGCGCACCTTCTTTTACGTGCTGAATATCTGTATCGTTTTCCATTTGTTTTTCAGCACGATCGCAATCATCTAAAATATCCAGCAGAGAAACAATTATTTCTTTACCGGCAGTTTGGCGTATTTCGTTATTTTCTTTTGCAGTGCGCCTCCGATAATTGTCAAATTCTGCAAAGAGGCGCAGGTATTTATCCTTTTGTTCCTCCAATTCTGATTGCAATTTTTCCATTGCAGATTCATCTTCCAATATGTCGTTAAGATGTGTTGTACCTGCTGCATTTTCGTCAGCATTTATACCAAAATCTACATTTTCTGTTACTTGTTCTTGTTGAAATTGTTTTTCTTCCATACTTAATTAATGAAACATAGGTTAGTCAAAATTTTTGCCAGCGGCAAATAGACGAAAAAATGTCAGCCTGAAAAAACAAAATTTCAAATAAGATGCTACTTTCACATCTATATTAGTTATTTAAAAACTCGACCATGAAAAAAAATTTACTTATTGTAACAATTATTCTTTATGCATTTACGGTAAAAGCACAAACGCATATTGCAACACCTTTACCTGTAAAAAAAACATTTAATGTTGGTCATTCACTCACCCGAAAGCCAACTGCTGCCTGCGACACTTTAAAAATTGATAGTGCAAGCAATTCATGGACTGGTTTTTATTATGCTTATGGTACACAAGGTTATGTTTTTGGTGTAAGTGATTTAAGTGATAATGGTATTTTTATTGGAGAAGATGCAAATTATTATGATGTTTCAGGATCAGACAATAATTATATAACGGGTGGGCTTGCTGACTTTGCCTTTGCCAATTCTACAGTGAGTGCTGATCTTACAAAAAACCTAATTTTCAAAGTTTATGATGATGATGGTACCGGTGAACCAGGTAATTTATTAGGTTCAACGAATGTAGTATTGTCACAGGTTAAGGATGATATAAATAAGGGGTTTTTAACTGAATTTAATTTTACCACACCTATAGCCATACCAGCTAATAAGATTTTTTATATTTCAATTGATCACAGCAATTTTGTTTGGAATAATTCAGCAGAAGATTCAATTGCAATAATTGCTGATTCAACAACACAAGCGCCTGCGGCAGCATACCAGTTTTTAACTACATCTTCAGCTTCTGGCTGGCTTCCCGTAGACCAATTTTGGGTAGATCCAAATCAAAATCCATTGGAGATAAATCTTTTCTTATTTCCGTATGTAAGTAATACGATTAACGGATGCTCCACACTACCTGTAAGTATTCTTAATTTTAAAGGGAGTATAAACGATAACAAAGCCTTGCTTACCTGGAGTACAGCAGCAGAATTTAATAATAAAGGATTCGAGATTGAAAGAAGTAAAGACGGAAAAATTTTTACTACAATTGGTTTTGTAAAAGGAACGGGCACTACTACACAACGCAAAGATTATGCTTATACAGATGTTGCGCTAAACGAAGTTGGCGCTACAACAGGTTATTATCGTTTAAAGCAAGTTGATCTTGATGGTAAAGCAAGTTATTCGAATGTCATTCCTTTGAGTTTAAAAAATATACTTGAATGGAAATTATACCCGAATCCCATAAAAGATAAACTTACAGTTGAACTTAACTTAACTACAGATACAAAAGTTAATATACAGGTTATTTCTAAAGATGGAAGAATGCTTTTGAATGTTGATAAAGGCATGATGCCACAAGGTCAGCAACAACTAACTTTTAACATGCAAAAAATTTCCAGTGGTTCTTATTTTGTTAGAGTTAAAGCCGGAGATAAATATTATACGCAAACTATTATCAAGCAATAATATTTCTAATTAAAATATTTTAAGAGCTGCAAATTTTGCGGCTCTTTTATTGTGGAATATTTTATCATCATTAATTTTCAAATATAAATTTGAACTTTATAAATTCATTTTATATCGTATATATTAATGCTTATTGAATAGATTTAAAGAAACGATTCCATCGCGGACTTTTATCATAACTAAACCATATTAAAGATGCCTTGCCTACAACGTGTGTTTCTGGTACAAAACCCCAATAGCGGCTATCCTGGCTGCGATGGCGGTTATCACCCATCATCCAATAATAATTGTACTTAAAAGTATAATTGTTTGTTTGTTTACCGTTGATTGTGTAAACGCCATTATTTTCTTCTAAAGTATTATGTTCATATGTTGTAACTACCCTGCGGTACTCAGCAATATTTTTAGGCGAAAGCGTAATTGTTTCACCTTTTTTTGGAATGTGCAGCGGACCAAAATTATCTGCTGTCCATGGAAAATTTGTATCATCAAATGGAAAAGTTTCTCCTCTTGTATCTAAGATAAAAATTGTAACAGATTGCACATTAGGTTGCTTTTTTAATAAAGCTGCTTTTTCCTGTGTAAGATTTATTCTAAAGCGATTTGAAGAAGAATCAGCTGCTATTTCATCCTGATTATTAACATCAATATCTAAACTATCTTTTAAAAAATCACCATTAAAAGGTTGCCCGTTTGTAGTTACCAAATAATCTATTTGTGATGACGGTGAAATGTATGCAGGCTGATTATTTACAAATAAAACGCCTTGTTTTAATTGTATTACATCACCTGATAAACCGGTACATCTTTTTATATAATTATCTGTTTTATCAAAAGGATGTACAAGAATTGGGTATTCCGCAAACAAAGCATCTCTGTTTCCGTTATATTCATTCCTTAACACATCGTAATATAAATTTTTGCTCCCGTGATTTACATCATTAATAATTGTATCACCAACAGGAACATTAAATACAACAACATCATTTCTTTTTATCTGCCCAAAC
>CAXSDU010000072.1:0-18494 GCA_964236165.1 uncultured Parafilimonas sp.
CTTCTTTATCATATTGAGCGCCTTCATCATCAAAACCATGCGTCATTTCATGACCAATTACCATTCCTACGCCACCATAATTTATAGCATCATCTGCATTGGGATCGAAGAAAGGAAATTGTAAAATACCTGCTGGAAATACAATCTCATTAAACGTTGGATTGTAATAGGCATTGATGGTTGGAGGTGTCATTCCCCATTCAGTTCTGTCAACTTTTTTTCCTAGTTTATTAAGCTGATACCGGTATTCATTTTTTGCACATGAAACAAGATTTTCAAAATAAGTATTTCTATTGATAGTAACATTGCTGTAATCTCTCCATTTATCAGGATAGCCAATCTTTTTTATAAAAGCATGAAGTTTATCAACAGCTTTTGCTTTTGTACTATCACTCATCCAATCAAGATTATTAATTCTTTTTTCAAAAGCTTTCTGAAGATTATTTACAAGATCAAGCATTTTTTGTTTTGCATCTGCAGTAAAATATTTTTTTACATACAATTGCCCTAAAACTTCACCCAAATTATTATCTGTATTACTTACCATTCGTTGCCATCTTGGTTTAATTTTTTGCTGTCCATTTAATGTTTTAGTGTAATCGAAACGCGCATTTACAAACGCGCTGCTTAAAGCACTTGCATTATCGCTTAGTAAATGAATGCGTAAGTAAGTTTTCCAGGTATCAACAGGCACAGATTTAAGAAGCTCATTCAATTTTATATAGTACGCTGGTTGGCTAACATTAACTGAATCTGCATGTACACCAACTGCAGCAAGTGTACTTTTCCATGCAAACACCGGCATTTGTTTATCCAGCTCTGCAACGGGCATTTTATGATAATTACTTTGCGGATCGCGAAGCTCTACTTGTGTTTTATGACTTGCTGCCATTTGTTTTTCAAGCTCAAAAACTTCTGCTACTTCAATAGATGCTTTTGATGAATCATCGCCCGTTAACATGAACAATTGCTTCATGAAAATTTTATAAGCTGTAACAACTTTTTGCGTTTGAGGATCTGTTGTGAAATAATAATCTCTATCCGGTAATCCTAAGCCTGTTTGATAATATTCTGCAATATTTATCACACTGTTTTTATCATCAGGACCAATTGCCTGAGCAAATAAAGGGTTTCCATTTTCGAGTTGCAAATATTCTAGGTATTGCAGAATTCCATTTACATCCTTAATAGAATCAATTTTTGCGAGGTAAGATTTCAAAGGATCATAAGCAAGCCGTTCAATTGTTATTGAATCCATGCCGGAAGCATATAAATCACCAACCTTCTGCTCGATACTTCCCGATTTTTGATCGCCTTTTGAAACAGAATCTAAAATACTTTTAAGATGATCTCTTGTTCGTACAACCAAATCGTCAAATGAACCAATACCTGATTCTGTTTCAGGAATTTTAATTGTATCAAGCCATTTACCATTCACAAATTCAAAAAAATTATCGCTTGGTTTTACTGAAGAATCCATATAACCGGTTTCAATAAATTTTTGAACTGGCTTTTGTTCAGTATTACAAGAAACGATAAAAATTACTATAAGGGCGAGCCCATAAAGCAGTTTAAATTTCATATACATTATTTTGAAGTGTGTAAAGTAAAACATTTGAAAATACCTGTTGCAGAAATATTATGAACGCTAATATTCTGATTTAAACATGCAATAATGTTACAGCAACAATGCCTGCAGTTTCTGTGCGAAGTCTTGTATTACCTAAATTAACCGCAATAAAATTATTAGCTAAAGCAGCATTAATTTCTGATTGTGAAAAATCACCTTCTGGTCCAATAAGAATAAGTTTGTTTTTAGCCGGATCAATTACTACATTTAAAAATTCTTTTTTTTCATCAGCACAATGCGCAATTAATTTTAAACCATTAAATTCTTCATTAATAAAAGTTTCAAATTTTTTGGGCTGTTGCAATTCTGGTAACCATGTTTGTTTGCTTTGTAACATGGCTGAAATAATAATGTTATTCATTCTTTCATAACGAAAGTTTTCTTTTTCTGTGTGAGCACAAATAAGCGGTATAATTTCAGTAATACCAATTTCTGTGGCTTTCTCCATAAACCATTCGAGCCGCGTTGGGTTTTTTAATAATGATATTGCAATAGAAATGTTTGAAGTTGTTCTCTTATAGTTAATGATTTCTTCAATTCTTACTTCGCAATTTTTTTTATCAGCGCTGGTAATTATAGCAGTAAACAAATTTCCTTTGCCATCTGTAAGCTGAAGTTTTTCATTTTCTTTCATGCGTAAAACCTGTACACAATGTTTACTGGTTTCTTCGCTTAAAGTATGATTGTGCATTGATATAACAGGTTCAAAAAAGTAAGGCAGATTCATGTTAATCAAGATATTCATTAACCAAAAATTCCGGTATAAACTTAATTAAACCGGAACTTAAAAATTATAAAATAATAACTTATTAAATCAACGCTTTTGCTTTTGCAACTACATTATCAACTGAAAATCCGTATGCTTTCATTACTTCATCGCCCGGAGCAGACTCGCCAAATTTTGTAATCCCAACTACATCGCCTTCGTCTGTTACATATTTATGCCAACCCATTGGTGATGCAGCTTCTATTGCTAAACGTTTTTTTAAATTTGATGGAAAGATTTTTTCTTTATAAGCTTCATCTTGTTTCTCGAACAGTTCCCATGATGGCATACTTACAACGCTTGCTGAAATATTTTCTTCTTTCAATTTTTTCTGCGCTTCTAATGCAAGACTTACTTCACTACCTGTTGCTATTAAAATAAGTTTTGGATTTTCTGACTCAGATAAAACATAAGCTCCTTTTTCGAGCTCGGTTGCTTTTGCAAATTTTTCCTGATCAATAATAGGTAATTTCTGCCTTGAAAAAATTAATATGATAGGTCCACCAGTATGTTCTAATGCAACGCGCCATGCCTGAACGGTTTCATTGGCATCTGCTGGTCTTATTAATGTAATGTTTGGTATTGATCGCAATGATGCTAATTGTTCAACTGGCTGGTGTGTTGTACCATCTTCACCTAAACCAATACTATCATGTGTGTAAATAAAAATTGGTTTTATTTTCATGATAGCTGCCAGGCGGATTGGCGGACGCATGTATTCACTAAAAATTAAAAATGTTGCGCCATAAGGTGTAAAACCTTTTGTAACCGCCATCCCGTTTAAAGCAGATCCCATAGCATGTTCGCGCACACCAAAATGAAAATTTCTTCCACCATGATTATCTCCTTCAAATGAATCATATTTTTTTAACATTGTATCTGTTGAAGGTGCAAGATCTGCAGCGCCACCAATCATTAACGGGAAATAATCTGCTATTGCGTTTAAAGTTTTACCGGAAGCACTACGGGTAGCAATCTTTTCATCACCTGAAAATGTTGGCAATTTTTCTTTCCAGCCTTCGGGTAATTTATTATTAGAAAATAAATCGTACTCGTTAGCAAGTTCAGCATATTTTTCTTTGTATGATTTATATAAATCATTCCATTTCTTTTCACGGGCGGCACCTTTTTTTCCTTCTTTGCGGTAATAATTTAATACTTCATCTGCCACTACAAAAGATTTATCCGGATCAAAACCCAAATTCTTCTTTGTTGCTTTTACTTCCTCCACGCCTAAAGGCGCACCATGAGACTCTGATGTATCAACAGCATGCGGCGCACCATACGCAATATGTGTTCTAACTAGAATTAAAGAAGGGCGATTTGTTTCTTTTTGAGCTTTACTAATAGCTTTAGTTATTGCCTTAATATCATTTCCATCACTAACTGTTTGTGTATGCCAGCCATAAGCCTGGAAACGTTTTGCCACATCCTCATTGTCAAATGCAAGTTTTGTATCACCTTCAATTGAAATATGATTGTTGTCATACAAATAAATCATATTCCCTAATTTAAGATGACCCGCCAGTGAAGCAGCTTCTGCAGTTACGCCTTCCATCAAATCACCATCACTGCAGATTGCATAAATTTTATAATCAAATAAATTGAAGCCCTCTTTATTATAACGTGCTGCAAGATATTGCTGTGCGATTGCCATCCCTACACCATTAGCAAAGCCCTGACCTAAAGGTCCGGTTGTAATTTCGATACCATCTAATAAACCGTATTCAGGATGACCTGCAGTTTTACTTCCTAACTGTCTGAATTTTTTTATATCATCTAGCGTTAAATCATATCCGGTTAAATATAAATATGCATACTGCATCATACATGCATGACCTGCAGACAAAACAAATCTGTCGCGATTTGGCCAATTTGAATTTTTAGGATTGTAATTCATGGCTTTAGACCATAAAACATGACCCATGGGTGCTATGCCCATTGGTGTTCCCGGATGACCACTATTTGCTTTTTGTACCGCGTCTGCTGCGAGAATACGAACTGTGTTAATACATAACTGAGTTAAATCTTCGTTCATTATTAAAAAATTTGAGGTAAGTTATAATAAGCTGTATTTTCTACAAAAACCAATCCTGCTTTTGATTATTTATAATTTTAGTTAAGGCAATATAATATTGTAAATGATGTTATTTATTTTTACAAATATCTATCATATGAAAAAACTATTACTTATAATATTATTACTCTTATTTGTATTAACAGCATTTTCGCAAAATCAAAAAATTATATCAGACTGCACAGTTGCATACACGGTTAGTAATTCTAATGTAAAAACTAAAAATGATTTTGCAAAAGCACTAAAAACAATTTATATACGCGGCAAACAAACAAGAATTGATCTTAATAGCAGTACTTTTAATCAAGCTGTTTTTTACAATGATAATACTGGTGAAGCTACCGTTTTAAAAAGTATTGGTGAATCAAAGTATATTTCAACATATAGTGCAACTGAATGGAAGAAAGCGAATGCTATTTATAATGGAATTACAATTTCTTTTACAAACAGCATAAAAAAGATTTTAAATTACGATTGTAAGGAAGCTGTATTAAAACTAAAAAATGGAAGTACTTATATAGTTTATTACTTGCCGGATATTTTACCTTCAGTTACAGAAAATAATTATGAATTTAAAATTGTTCCTGGGTTTGTTGTGCAGTATGAAACAAGCGTTCACAATCAAAAAATAGAATACACAGCAACTTATTTAAACTTTGATCCTGTTCCTGCTTTTCGGTTTGAGATTCCAAAAACCGGTTATAAAATTTTAAAATAATTGAAAATTGATTAATGCGTATTAGAAGGAGTTGGTGCTTTAAAAAGCGGAACTTTTACTTTGTATTTATAAGGATACACATAGGATGTATTTCCATGCTGAAGGCGAATCATAGATCTACCTTCTATTGAATTAGAAGAATTTATTTGATAAATATTTTGTGAACCTGTAAACTGAAATTGAGATAATCTAAAAGAAGGATAAGCGTTAATTTTATAATTGTTTCTGTTAAAGTTCTTTAAACTTATTTTTTTATCTCGATTATCATCTTTACCTGTATTACCTATAAAAGCTGCAAAACACTTCATGCTAAAAATAAAGAATAATAGCAGTAAAAATTTTCTTAATGTAAACAGCCTTTTCATAATGCAAAACTATTAAAATTTAACAAGATATACAAATATTAAACGTATAATCATAAAGAATTGTTACAAAAATTGGAAAAATAAATTTCACTAGCTACCTTTCAGTAACCTTTTATCTTATGCACGAACACTCCTTCAGCAGGAATATCAACAATATAGAAGAATTATTAAAGCAATATGAAGATTTAAGAAACGGTAAACGCAATGCATTTTTAGAAGAAGATGCTTTTGAAATAATTATTGAACATTACGATGAAAAAGATGATTTTTTAAAAGCAATTGAAGTTGCTGAAACAAGTCTCGAATATTTTCCTTTCTCATCTATATTACTTATAAAAAAAGCCGATCTTTTAATAGCAATACATCAGTATACGCAAGCATTAGAAATACTTGGCAAGGCAGAGTTTTATGACGCGAATAATATTGACATTTATATTTTAAAAACAGACGCGTATCTCGCACTTGATCAGCATCAAAACGCAGTTAATCTTTTAGAAGAAGTGCTTTTGCTTTTTCATAGTGATGAAAAAATTGATCTGCTGTTTGAGCTTGCAGATGTTTATGATGACTATGAGGAATTTGATAAAGTTTTTGAATGCCTTTGTCATATTCTTGAGCTGGAGCCTGCAAATGAAGAAGCTTTATATAAGATTTGTTTCTGGACAGATTTTACGGGGCGCAACGAAGAAAGCATTAGGCTTCATCAGAAATTAATTGATGAGCAGCCATACTCTGAGCTTGCATGGTTTAATTTGGGCTCAGCATACCAGGGATTAAAATTGTATGAAAAAGCAATTGATGCTTATAAGTACGCTGTTGTAATAAATGAAAAATTTGATTATGCTTACCGCAATATTGGTGATGCTTACATAAGACTACGTAAATACAAAGAAGCAATTGAAGTACTGGAAAAAGTTGGCGAAATAACAAGACCTGAAGAAGTTATTTATGAAGCCATCGGTCATTGTTATCATAGGCTTGGAAATTTTGCGCATGCACGGTTTAATTATAGAAAAGCATCTCACATGAACCCTGCTGACGGTAAATTGTATTATAAAATTGCATTAACTTATATAAATGAAAAACAATGGCAAAGCGCCATTAAACATTTAGAAAATGCTTTGCGTATTAACCGTAATTCGCCTGAGTATCAGCTTGCAATAGGGCAGTGTAGTTTACAGTTGAAAAATTATAAAGATGCGGTACAATATTTTAGTTTAGTTGTAAGAAACAGGCCAAAAAACACACGTGGATGGGAAGCACTTATTAAATGTTTACTTGAATCAAAACATTATGAAGAAGCTATTCAACAATGCATTGCTGCTTTAAAAATTACAGAAGGAAAATCGCTTTTTTATTTTTTGTACAGCACGGTTTTATTTGCAGCAAAGAAAACAAAAGAAGCTTTAATTCAGTTGGAAAACGGTTTAAAACAATCACCACAGCACATAAAAAAATTTGTTGAATTGAATCCTTCCATTCTTCAAAACCATCAAGTGGTTGATATGATTGCGCGCTACAAAAAATTCAGGAAAAAAAAGTAGTTTCAATTGCATAACTATTGCTCAACAGAATAGTTTCTCATCCCTTATTTTTGTTGCTATTAAAAAGTACTTCATGAATTTTGAACTAACGAAAATGCCAGATCGCAATCAAAAGCCACGCAATCATGGTTTAACAATGGTAATGGATAAAGGATTGAGTATTGAAGAGGCTAAAAATTTTTTAAGCGTAGCATCTCCGCACATAGATATCTTAAAACTAGGATTTGGAACTGCATTCGTAACGCCCAATCTTAAAGAAAAGATTGAAGTGTATCAATCGTATGATATTCCTGTTTATTTTGGTGGAACTTTGTTTGAGGCTTTTCTTATCCGCAACCAGTTTGATGATTACATTTCACTTTGCAAAAATTATAATATTAACTACATGGAAGTTAGTGATGGTTCTATCACTATTCCGCATGCTGAAAAATGTGGTTACATAGAAAAACTTACAAAATACGGAACTGTATTAAGTGAAGTAGGCTCAAAAGATGAAGCCAATATTTTTCCGCCTTACAAATGGATTGAATTAATGCGCGCAGAATTAAGTGCAGGTTCTACTTATGTTATTGCAGAAGCAAGAGAAGCAGGAAATGTAGGTTTATATCGTGGTTCAGGCGAAGTAAGACAAGGTTTGGTACAGGAAATTTTAACCCAGATTTCCGAAGAAAAAATTATTTGGGAAGCTCCGCAAAAATCTCAGCAATTATATTTTCTTGAACTGGTTGGCTGTAATGCAAATTTTGGAAACATTGCGCCAACAGAAATTATTGCGCTGGAAGCAATGCGTATGGGTTTAAGAGGCGATACTTTTAATTTGTTTCTTAAAAAATAATACATGCGTCAATATGGTTTAAT
This sequence comes from uncultured Parafilimonas sp., assembly GCA_964236165.1. GTDB lineage: Bacteria > Bacteroidota > Bacteroidia > Chitinophagales > Chitinophagaceae > Parafilimonas. The sequence continues at coordinate 7,959 of CAXSDU010000072.1, forward strand.
AGGTTATCCGCTAACGCATTCTTTCTCTAAAAGATATTTTGATGAAAAGTTTATTAAAGAAAATATAGAGGCAGAATTTTTTAATTTTCAGATAAAAGAAATTTCTGAGGTTGAAAAAGTTTTTACTGATCATCCGCAGTTAAAAGGCTTATCTGTTACTATTCCGCATAAAAAAAATATTATACGATATACAAATCAGTTTTCTGATGTTGTAAGAGATACCGGTGCTTGTAACTGCATTAAAATTTTAGCAGATAAAAAAATTGGATATAATACAGATGTTGTTGGTTTTGAAAAATCATTTAAAAAAAAATTATTACAATATCATAAGAAAGCATTGATATTAGGAACCGGCGGCGCTGCAGTTGCTGTAGAATATGTTTTAAAAAAACTCGGTATTGCATATTTTTTTGTTTCAAGAAATAAGCAAAAAAATACTTTTTTATGGCAGCAATTAAATAAAACTGTTATAGAAGAATTTACTATAATTATAAATTGTACGCCTTTGGGCACCTACCCTGAAACAGAACAATCGCCAGCTATTCCCTATCAATATTTAACGCCAAATCATTATCTTTTTGATCTTGTGTATAATCCGCCTCTTACAAAATTTTTGCAATATGGTAAGCAGCAAAAATGCATAATTGAAAATGGCTACGAGATGCTCGCAATTCAGGCAGAAGAAAACTGGCGAGTGTGGAATGAGTAAAATAAATGTTTAGTTAACACATTAAATAAAGCCATTTTTTAAAAAAATTTTTGCGCTGATAATAATTTTATATTATTGCAACCCACAAACAGGGAACCCATAATGGCAAAAAAACAATTATTTACGTTGGAATATCCCGTAAGATGTTCACCTTCCATCTTATATGGATTTCTTTCAACACCGGCAGGATTAGGAGAATGGTTTGCCGATAAGGTTGATGAAAGAGATAATGTATTTATTTTTTCTTGGAACGGCGCTATAGAAAAAGCAGATCTTGTAGATTCTGAAACTGATAAATTCATCCGTTTTCATTGGCTTACTAGCAGCAAAGACGAATATTTTGAATTTACTATTTCAAGAACTGAAATAACAAGCCAAACAATTTTAATAGTGAAAGATTTTGCTGAAAAGAGTGAAATAAAAGATCAGTCGCAGCTTTGGGAATACCAGGTTAAAGAACTTTTTCACCGGTTAGGCGCATAATATTTTGAGCAGTTTTGTATAATGCTTTAAATAAAATTCATCTGCAATTTTCCAATCTTCAAGCGATAACTTAGTTGCAATCTTAATAAACTGCCTGCTTTTAAAAGTTGCAGCATCAAGAGTATTAAGATCATTAAAATGCATGTAGTTATTTTTTTCAAAATCATGTTCCCACTGAGATTCTTTTATACCAAAAAACCAATCAGAATTTTTTTCATTACTTATAAAATGGAAAATATTATCAGCAAATTTTTCTAAGTATGTTCCAGATATTTGAAGCGTAATACTGAAAAAATTTCCCCACCAAAAAAAACTTCGAATAGCAAACACATTGGTTTTAGAAAAATAACGCGGGTAATCAAGCATTACATAAGGAAGATTTTTATATTGCTCACCTTTATATATTTTTGGTGGAATTGTAAAAATTTCATCGGGCAAATAAGAAGAATGTTGATCAAGTAAATTTTTATACTCTTCACTCATCACGCCATAAAACGCATAAACCTTTTCAATAATTCTATTCTTTGTTAAAATAAAATCGCTGTTAACTATAAGCTCGTTTTCCTTTTTTGAAAGCTCTAAATTTGCATTCATTTGTAATAATTAAAGACTGCAGCAAAGTGATAAAAAAACTCGATACACTTATTATAAAAGCTTTTATCGGGCCATTTATTGCAACATTCCTTATTTCGCTCTTCGTTTTAGTAATGCAGTTTTTCTGGTTATATATTGATGACCTTGTTGGCAAAGGTCTTGATGTATTAACAATTTTAAGACTCATTGGGTACGTTGCCGCAACTGCAGTACCGCTTGCTTTACCACTGGCTTTACTCATTTCATCTATCATGACGTTTGGTAATCTCGGCGAAAGTTATCAATTGGTTGCTATTAAATCTGCCGGTATTCCGCTTATACGTTTTATGATGCCCTTACTTATTGTTTCAATACTTATAAGCGGCGTTGCTTTTTTATTTGCCAATAATCTTATTCCTGTAGCAAATCTTAAACTGAACGCTTTAAAATATGATATTATTGTAACCAAACCTGCACTCGATATTAAAGAAGGTGTTTTTTATGATAAGATTGAAGGCTACGTTATAAAAGTTGGAAAAAAAGAAAAGGATGACAGTACTATTCGCAATGTGGTTTTGTATGAAAAACAACCAGGTGTTCAGGATAATTTTTTGGTGGCGAAAGATGGTACAATGAAAGTTACGCCTGATAAACGTTTTCTTGAATTTACTTTAAGAAACGGTTGGAATTATCAGGAAAACGGAAATCGTTTCGGCACAAATACAGATTTTATAAGAATTGGTTTTTCTGAATACAAAAAAGATTTTGATTTAAGCAGTTTTCAAATGACACGCACAGAAGACAGTTTATTTAAATGGGATCCAAAAATGCTTACAGTAGGTCAATTAAATCTTTCAATTGACTCAGCAAAAGCCCTGAATACCGGAGTTATTAAACGACTAAAAAGCCAGTTAAAACCTTTACTCACATTTTATCAGTATAGTGATAGTGCATGGAATTTTTCAGACTCGCTTAAAAAGAAATCTATAAAAAGTATGAGTGATATAATTCCTGATTCTGTTATAACGCGTATTTACGATAGATCAATTTCGCATGTTGGCTCTGCGCAAAGTTTTTCGCAGATTGCTGATACAGATTATGAATCATATCAACGTCTTTTAAGAAGCAACAGGGTTGAATGGAATCGTAAGTTTACTTTATCAATTGCCTGCCTTGTTTTGTTTATGATTGGTGCGCCGCTTGGCTCAATAATCCGCAAAGGCGGTCTTGGTTCACCACTTGTTTTTTCTGTTATCTTTTTTGTGATATTTCACCTGCTGGATACGTTTGGCGAAAAGTTTGCAAAACAAGGTGTAACTACTGCTTTTACAGGTATGTGGCTTTCAACATTTATATTAATACCCGTAGGGATATTTTTAACTTCAAAGGCAATGAGCGATTCTCAACTATTCAATAAAGAATTTTATTTCAGATTTTTTAAAAAAGCAAAAATATTTTTGTCTTTAAAAAAATCTGTCTTAATAAAATGATTATTACAGATTATTAATTTGTAACATTAAGCAAATCAGTTGCGAACATAAAGAAAAAATTTTAAGGTACAACAATGGATAACAGCTCTTTCTGTTATTCTCTTTGCCACAAAAATTACGGCATATTATTACACTAATTCCCTTGCTATTCTTTCTGATGCATTGGAAAGTATTGTAAATGTAGTGGCAGGATTTATTGGTTTGTATAGTTTATATGTTGCTGCAAAACCAAAAGATGTAGATCATCCTTACGGGCATGGCAAAGCAGAATTTATTTCTGCTGCTGCTGAAGGTGGATTAATAGTTGCTTCTGGGTTGCTTATTATTTACGAAGCGATTATAAATTTTATTCAGAATAAACCTTTACAAGAATTAAATAAAGGTTTGTGGCTTGTAGCAATAACTGCAGTTTTAAACTGGATAGCCGGTTTTATTTGCGAACGCATTGGCAAAAAAAATAATTCGCTTGCATTGCAATCAAGTGGCAAACATTTAAAAATTGATACCTATTCTACGCTTGCAATTATTGGAGCGCTTATTATAATCTTGCTAACAAAATTATTCTGGCTTGATAAAATTGTTGCTTTTATACTTGCTATATTCATCATATATAATGGGTATACAATTATCCGGAAATCACTTGCAGGTATAATGGATGAAGCTGATATGGATTTGCTGAAAAAACTTGTAAGTGCTTTAAATGAAAAAAGAAGATCTAATTGGGTTGATATTCACAACCTGCGCATAATAAAATATGGCAGCGTGTTACATATTGATTGTCATTTGACAGTACCATGGTATTTAAATGTTTTAGAAGCACATGCAGAAGTAGAAGCTTTACAGGAATTAATAAAATCTGAATTTGGTACCGCTATGGAATTCTTTGTTCATACTGATGGAATATATCCTGTAAGTTGTCCCATACGTTTTAATACTGATGGAACAACTGTATCAACACCTGTAACAGAAAAAAGATACTGGACGCTGGAAAATATTTTAAATGATAAACGTTACGGTCTTGCTGAAATAAATTAAATCTATCCTTAGATGAAAAATATATTTGTTGCTGCCTTCTGCTTTTTATTTTTTTCGATTAATATTTCTGCACAAAACAATGATGCTGCACATACACGAATAAGTATCTTAACCTGTGGGCCCGGCGATGATTTATATTCATTGTTCGGGCATTCTGCAATACGTATTATTGACAGCACCAGGCATACAGATAGTGTTTATAACTGGGGCGGCTTCACATTTTATCAGCCATATTTCTATATTAAATTTTTAAGAGGTAAGCTTATATATTATTCCCTTGCAGATAATTTTACTGATTTTATAGCTGAATATGTTTACGAACACCGCAACGTTTATGAACAGGTTTTAATAATAGATAGTGCAGCAAAGCAACGTGTGATTGATGCAGTTAATCTTAATTCAAATAGTGATCACCGTTTTTATAAATATGATTTTTTACTTGATAACTGTACCACGCGTGTAAAGAATATTGTTTTTGAAAATAATAAATCTGCGCAAATTGATACATCTATTATACCGTATGGAACAACTGCAAGAGATATGATTCACTATTATCTTGAACGTGGCAGTCAATTGTGGACGGAGTTAGGAATTGATATTTTATTAGGCAGTCGTGTTGACAGACCTGTTTCAAATGATGAAGCAATGTTTCTGCCTGAATTTTTTATGAAAGGATTGAATAATCCGCAGGATTCATCAAAACCATTTGTAAAAGATTTTAAAATTATTTACCAGGGCAATAATCAGCAAATAACATCATGGAAATACATGCCGTTAGCTGTTACAACAGTAACCTGTTTATTATTATTTTTCATATCAACTTTAAAAAATAAATGGGCAAAAACTACAATAAAGTTTGTTGATATTTTACTTTTATATATTACTGGTTTAATCGGCATTTTAATTTTATTTATGTGGTTTGCTACAGATCATACAGTTTGCAAAAACAATTTAAATATTGCCTGGGCGCTGCCAACAAATTTTATAGTAGCGTTTTGCACAATTAGAAAACCAACATGGTTAAGTACATATTTTTTTATTGCTACTATCGTTACTGCTTTATTACTTGCAACATGGTTTTGGTTGCCGCAACAAATGAACATTGCATTATTGCCGGTAATATTATTTCTGCTTAACCGTTATATAGTTTTTACTTCTCTCTATAAAAATAAATATCTCCGTGCCTGAGCAAAAGACTATTTTATATAATGGTACCGAAATTTTTTATAAAGTTCACGGTACTTCAAAACCTGTTATTTTTTTAATACATGGTTTTGCAGAAACAGGCAATGTTTGGATTCATCAAACAAACTATTTAAAAAAATATTTTAAATTGATTGTTACTGACTTGCCTGGCTGCGGAAAATCTGCCGAATTAAATATTCAACCAAAAAAAATAACTATTGAAGATTATGCAGATTGTATTTATGCAGTATTTAAAAATGAAAACATAACAAGCTGTGCAATGTTTGGCCACAGTATGGGCGGATATATAATTTTAGCCATTGCAGAAAAACATCCGGAAATATTATCTGCATTTGGTTTTGTGCATTCAACCGCTTTTGCAGATAGCGAAGAGAAAAAGCAAAATCGTTTGCGTGGAATTGAAATGATGAAGCGTTATGGCGTTTACGCATTTTTAAAAAATACAACGCCTAATCTTTTTACACAAAAATTTAAAGATGAACATGCCGGTGATATTGATGCATTAATTGAGCAGGGAAAACTTTTTAGCAAAAAGAGCTTACTGCAATGCTATTATGCAATGATGAACAGACGTAAAAGAATTAATATTCTTATAAATTCTAAAATTCCTGCTTTATTTATAGCCGGTAAACAAGATAATGCCGTTTCTTTAAATGACATATTAAAGCAAATGCACCTTCCCGAAATTTCATACATTCACATTCTTAATAACGTTAGTCACATGGGCATGTGGGAAGCAGCAGAAATAGTTAATGAACGACTGGAGGAATTTGTAAATGAAACTGCTTAAAGATTTTATTAGATATAAATTTTTACTTACCCTGCTAAGTATATTTCTCATATCTACATGTTATGCAGATCATTTAAAAGGCGGCTGGATAAGATATTCTTATGAAGGCGCAGCGAATGGTTCAATCACATATACAGTTTCTCTCTATCAGTATTCTGACTGCAGCGAACCTGAAAAAGTTGACCCGATAATGTACCTCGGAATTTTTGATGCATTAAATAATGCGCAAATTTCAGTATTGGGTATAAGGCTTTCTGATAGCAGCCAGGAAATAAAAAATAATTTCGGTCCGTGCTTTCAAAACCCTCCAACCATCTGCTACATTGTCTCAGAATATACAACTCAAATAACTGTGCCTGCAAACAGCAGTGGGTATATTTTAACTGCACAGCGTTGCTGTCGTATAGGTGGTATAGCAAATGTTCCCGCTTCTAACGATTATGGAATTTCATATACAGTAACAATTCCGGGTGGCGCTAATAGTAATGATAATAGCCCTGTATTTGGTTTTAGAGATACTGCAGCTATATGTTACAATTCTAATTTTAGTATTAATCTTGGCGCAAAAGATTTTGATGGAGATTCTTTAAGATATTCGCTTTGCAGTGGTTTAACAGGTGGTTCGCGTAATCTTCCTGTGGTAACCTCACCTCAGGCGCCACCATATTCTACTGTTCCATATTCAGGAGTTTATTCAGGCGCTTTTCCGTTGGGTTTAACAGCAAGCATTGATCCATCAACAGGCGTTTTTAGTGGTGTTGCGCCGTCACAAATTGGCACGTATGTAGTTGCTGTTTGTGTAGACGAATATAGAAACGGAACTTACATTGGTCATACAAGAAAAGAAATACATTTAGATGTTGAGAATTGCAGATTGGGTGGCGCTAATTTAAAGCCATCATATATTACATGTGATGGTTATGATTTTGCTTTTGCAGATGAAACAGATAATTCAGGTTATCATTATTTATGGGATTTTGGCGTTACTAATATATCTATAGATACTTCAACACAAGAACGTCCAATATATAATTATACAGATACGGGAGATTATATTGTAAAATTATCTGTACGCAATGATGCAGGTTGCTCAGACTCTACAACAACACATGTAAAAATTTATCCTGGTTTTACAACAGATTTTTCTCTTACCGGAAGCTGTGTTAAAAATCCTTATTCATTTACTGATTTAACCAAAACAAAATATGGCGTTGTAAATTCATGGCAATGGATTTTTGATGAAGATGGAGCTGATACAACGCAAAATCCAAATTTTGTTTTTCCGGGTACCGGTTCAAAAACCATAACTCTTATTACAACTAATTCAAAAGGTTGTGTTGATACAGCAACTAAAAATTTAAATGTTACAAACGGGCCAGACCTCGCAGTAAAATTTGCTGATACATTAATCTGCAATATTGATACACTTCGTTTAGAATCTTCTTCTTTAACAGCAGGCGCACAGTTTATCTGGCAACCAGCATATAACATTAGTAATATCAGTTCTCCATCACCATTAGTCTCTCCGCAACAAAGTACTACTTACAGTCTTATGGTAACTTATAAAGGTTGTGTTACAATAGATTCTGTAAGAGTTAATGTAACTGATCATGTAACGCTTAGTTTGCCGCCAGATACTACCATTTGCAAAACAGATAGCGTAAGTTTAAAGCCAACAACCAATGCTTTATATTTTGTATGGTCGCCTTCACAAAGTTTAAATAATTCAACGAGTGCAGAACCTTTAGCAGCGCCGCTTACAAATACTACTTACTCTGTACTTGCATCTGTTGGTAAATGCTCGGCACAAGCTTCACAAAACATAAAAGTAGTGCCCTACCCTGTTTCATTAGCTGGTGATGATGCAACAATTTGTTATGGTAAAATAACGCAGCTAAATTCTAATATTACCGGTGCTTATTTTACATGGTCACCAACGAACACGCTTATTAATTTTAATACATTAACGCCAACTGCCGGACCTTCAGAAACAACTGCATATGTTTTAACAGTTACAGATACTATAGGTTGCCCCAAACCTGTAAATGATACTATTATCGTAAACGTAATTCCAAAAGTAAATGCATTCGCAGGTAATGATACAACGGCTGTAGTAAATCAACCTTTGCAGTTAAAGGCAACTGGTGCTGAAAGTTACCAATGGTCTCCTTCAACCTATCTTAACAGTGCTTTTATTTCAAATCCTGTTGCAACTTTTCCAAGCGGTGTAGACACGATAGTTTATAATGTTAAAGCTTTTACCGAAGAAGGGTGCGTGGGTGCAGATAGTATTAAAGTTTATGTGTTTGAAACAAGTCCATCCATATTTATTCCTGATGCTATAACACCTAACGGTGATGGATTAAATGATATTCTTAAGCCAACACTGGCCGGTATTCAAAAGTTCAGATTTTTAAATATATACAATCGCTGGGGACAATTGCTTTTTAGTACAAGCCAGCAAGGTGATGGCTGGGATGGAATTTACAATGGCAAAAAACAACCAAGCGGCACTTACATTTATACATTAAGTGCTGTTGATTACACAGGAAAAAATTATTTTAAAAAGGGAACTTTTGTGCTGATAAGATAGAAATAAATAATCTATTTTACACTAAGTTCAAAGTAAATTATTCGTGTGTAACTAAAACAGGTATGGTACTTTGGTAAGCTAATTTTTTTGTATGACTTGTAATAAAAAATTTATGAACGCGGGAATGTTCTTTATTAATAGTTATGATTAAATCTATATTCTTATCTTCTGCAAACTGATTGATTGCATCCTCCACATCATATAATCTCAAAAAATAAAATTCAGGATCAAATTCTTCAAACATGCATCTTAAATTTTCTTGTTCAGCAGCATAATTTTCTGATAATGCAATATAATGTTCACTGTTTACATTTACTATATGCAGTTTTGCCTGGAAAGTTTCCAATACTTTTTTTATCGGAACAGATGGTGTAGTACTTACAACATTCTTAAGATCTGTGGCAAGCAAAACATTTTTTATTTCACCATACACCGCATTTGAAGGAATAATCATAACAGGACAAAATTTGCTTTCTGCCATTTTTAAAGCATTGCTGCCCATAAATACTTGGGCTAAAGAAGATTTGCCGGTTATTCCCATCACAATTAAATCAGCCTCACGATGGCGTGCAAGCTTTTCCAGTTCCGGAAGAAAACTTCCCTGTTCAGCTAAAACACTAATGTTAGCAGTACGGTTTTGCAATAATTCCTCTTTTAATTTTTCCAGTCCTTCAACGCGGTTTTCTTCGGCATCGGCTTTATCAAATGTGTGGTAAAGTATTATTTCCACTTCTGGGTGATTAGTTAATAATTTAACTGCATATCGGGCTGCGTTAAATGATGTTTCCGAGAAATCGACCGGAACAAGAACTGTGTTCATAATATTTAATTTGTTTTGTTATGTAGGTACAAATAAAAACGATTTTTTTAAAAATACTCATTTTATTTAAACTAAAATAGATTATAAACTATATTACCCGGATTAATTTTAGTCTTAAGCTTTATTATATTCGCTCTAAATATTTTTAATGTATTTGCTTGGTATTGATATTGGAACATCATCTGTAAAAGTCTCTGTTTTGGATGCGCAAACACAACAATGTGTTGCTAATGCTTTTTATCCTGAAACAGAAGCGCCGATAATCAGTTTACAAACCGGCTGGGCAGAACAAAATCCTGATACATGGTGGGAGTATTTGCAGCAAGCTTTAACGAAAGCAAATCTTTTAGGCAAGTATAATCCAAAAGATATTGCAGCTATTGGTATTGCTTATCAAATGCATGGATTAGTAATAGTAAATGATGAGCAACTTACATTACGCAATAGTATTATTTGGTGTGATAGTCGTGCTGTTGATTATGGTGCAGATGCCTTTAATACAATTGGTGAAAAAAAATGTTTAAGCTGTTTATTAAATTCGCCCGGAAATTTTACGGCATCAAAGCTTGCATGGGTTAAAAAAAATGAACCCGAAATATTTAAGCAAATAGATAAAATAATGTTGCCCGGCGATTTTATCGCGATGCGCTTAACAGGAGAAATAACTATAACACCATCTGCGCTTTCTGAAGGTGTGTTTTGGAATTTTATGCAGAGCAGTATTTCAAACGATGTAATGCAATATTTTGGTTTTGATAAAAAACTTATTCCTGAAATAAAAAATGTTTTTAGCACACATGGGTTTTTAAAAAAAGATATTGCTGATAAATTAGGTTT
>CAXSDU010000073.1:0-17092 GCA_964236165.1 uncultured Parafilimonas sp.
TTGCCCGTAAGCTTTCCACATTTCTTACGCCCATGTTAAGGGTCTTTCCTATTTCTTCACTTGTTTTGTCTTCGCAAACCATTTGAATGATTTGTTTTTCTCTATCCGTATACAAGTCAAATATTGGTTTTAAATAAGGATTAAATTTGCTTTTAGAGATTTTTATCATCAATTTAGTTGAAGTTGATTCGCAGTAGTAAACATGATTTTCATATACGGTTTTTATGGCTTCAATAATTTCACCCTTTTGAGCGTTCTTATTGATATAACCTAACGCTCCAGCTTCTAATGCTTCTACTATTAGATAGTCGCTGTCAAATGTTGATATGGCGATAGATTTAATGTTTAAACCTAATTTAGATATTTCTTTAATTGCAGCTATTCCATCTATACCCGGCATTATTAAATCCGTAAGCACCACATCCGGACGTAAGGATTTGGCCAATTCTATCATCTGACCTCCATCAGCTGCTTCACCCAATAATTTAATTGTTTTGTCTTTGCTTAATAGCATCCTAAGTCCATCACGATAAACATCCTGATCATCGGCAATTATCACTTTAATTTTTTCTATTTCAGTCATACGGCTTTTGGAATTTCAATTATGTAATAAACGCCTTTTTCTGTCGTCAAATAAACTGTTCCTTTAAGCATTTCAACTCTTGTCATTATGTTTTGTAAACCTATTCCGGTTTGATTTTTTTGAACATTAGCTTTATTAAAACCTATCCCGTTATCAATAACTTGAAGTATAAGTAATTGTCGTGTTTCTTTAAAAACAATTTTTACATCCGTGCCCTTAGAATGTTTTAATACATTGCTTATAATACCCTGGATTATCCTAAAAATATGTATTTCTTTTTCCTTAGATAACTTACCAACACTGTAATCGAGCCTTATACTCAGTTTGTCTGTAGTAGTGTTTTCAACAAATTCATTTAAGGCTTCGTGTAATCCTTTACGTTTAAGCATTAAAGGCATTATATTGTAAGAAATTTGTTTTAATTTCTTCATCGAAACATCAATTAATTTTTGAACTTCTTCAAAAATTGATGAACCTGATACCTCATCCATCTCTAAACACTGGAGCTTAATTTTTATGGCAGATAACGTTGCTCCTAAATCATCGTGTAAGTCTGCTGCGATTCTTTCTCGTTCTTTTTCTAAAACGATCGTATCTGCAATTAACTTTTCTTGGTGTGCTGTTATCTTCAGTTTGCTATAACGAACAATGGAAATGGCAAAAAATGTCACCAAAGCAACCAAAATAATTACAGAGGTTAATATTGCAAGAAAAATTCTTGTTTCTTCGGAATGCATAAAATTGCAATAGCATAAATTATGTTGGCAACACAATTGGCAACAGATAAAGTAAGCCAAATTTTTATATAAAATGCGTTATTAAAATTTATTTCAAAAGAATTAAATACTTCAAGTAAAATCTTTAGACCATAATAAGTCAAGAAACCTGTACAGGCTAAAAAAACCGCATTTTTTAAAATGTTTTTCTTTTCGTCAATTATTATTCTGTTAAGCAAATCGATACTAAAGAACACAACAACAAATGAATAATAAATTCTGAAAACGGAATTATTGTCTTGAATCGAATTGATTAGAACATTATCAATTGTCCATATTAAAATTCCAACGATGCCTGTAACAAAACATTTTTTTAAATAGCTGTTATTCCAATTATAAAATTGCCAAAGAAGAATTATAAACTCAATAAATATGTATACGTTGGAATTAACGGTGTTCGTATTTGTTCTTCTTATTAGTAACAGACTCAAAATTTCGTTCGCTAAACCAATCCAAATAAATATTATGAAAGGGTAAAATGTTTTAAGAATTAATTTAAGGCGAAAGATCCCTATAACAACTGCAACAACAATTGAAAAATTTAGAATAATGTCTATCGTAAATAAACTCATAGTTAACTACCTGCTAAAACAGAATTTGAAGGACAAAATTGTGGGCATCGAAAGCCATCCTCTAAAATTGGATTATCGTCTGCAATCGAATTGCTTTCGGTTGTGTTCGGTAATAAATCTTGTCCTTGCTCATCTGCAGCAACTAAAATTAAACTTATCTGATTATCTTCTTTCATTCCAAGATAAATGCGAAGGAATTTGCACTGCACATTTGATATAAGCGTTTTCACTGCTTCAACATCAAAGCTTTCATATTGTGGACAGTCTGCTGCCGGATTCTGCCTGTATTTGGTTGTCATGCCAATGGCATCCTGTAGCGAAATTTCATGATTTGCATTATTATTCATAGATAATATTTTAAACCGCAACCTACATTCTTCCTAAGATTTTTATTATCGTAGCGCTACGAAAAAACGATGTATCGGTACTAAAAGATAGCTGTTGGCTTGCATAATGGTTATGAGCCTTTTAATATTGTAATCTTTTAGCATCAAAGATTGATGTTATGTGTTTTAAAAAAATGTGTGATGACTGTTGAAGTGGATTCTTTATATAATAAGCCCTTTTCAATATCCAAGTCAATTCCTGCAGAATTCCAGACTTATATAATTCCCGGCAGCGAAATTTCTTATGGCAACACCCGTGCGGTGAAGCTGCTCCTGCAACAAATTACATTCGGAAGTTTGTGTATTGCATATTTTATTTTTCACATAGAAGATGATGAAAGTTTTCTTATTACATCACACACAACTATGCTATATTCCTTTATTTCAATCAATAGAGATATTGATTGTATAAATAATGAACAAACGGTTACTATAAAAGAAAGCCGGTGTAATATTTTTTTTCATCCGGACACGGCTATCAATTTAATGCTTCATAAAAAAGGTGAATACATCGCACTCATCTTGTTCTATACAAAAGAATTTATGTTGCAACAACTAACATATTTTCCTGCACTTGAAAGTTTTAAAAGCAGCATTATTCAAAACAAAAATTCAATTGGTTCTTTGAAAGAGATTTATGTTTCTATAAAAATGTTTGATTGTATTCATCAGTTGTTACATTCTCCTTACTCACAAGCAACGCAACGGTTTCATGCAGATATAATAAAAAGATTATTAAAATTTTCCTTGCGAGAAATAGCCGCACATAGTAATGAAAGTCAGAAATTTTCATTAGAATACCTGGAAAGTCTTTATGCAGCAAAGCATCACATTGATAACCGCCTGTTGGAACACGATACTATTTCCACCATATCAAGAAAGGTTGGTATTAATGAATTAAAATTAAAGAAAGGATTTAAAGAAATTTTCGGTGTAGGTGTATATGGTTATAGGAAAAGGGAAAGGTTAAGAATTGCAAAAGGTGAATTGGAACAAACAAGAAAATCAATTAAGCAAGTTGCGAAAATTGCCGGCTATAAAAGTGCGAATAATTTTTCTATTGCATTTAAAAAAATATTTGGTGTAACTCCTCAATCAATGAGAAACAAAATATAATTAAGCACCACTTAAGATAATCCTGCTTGCATACCCTTTCATTCTGATCGCATATTTATTTGTGGATAGTTTGCATCGTTGATTTTCCTTGATTAGTATTTAGATTGTTTAAAAAATTTGTACCCGTATTTAAAGATTATTGTTTAAAATGATTATTATGAAACAAAGTTTGGTTTTAAGTACGATTTGTTTTCTGATTGTTTTTTTATTCGCTTATACAGGTTTAAGCAAATTAACCAATCATAGTTTTTTTCATGCGCAATTACTCCTTTTTCCTGTTTTAAAATATGCAGAACCTTTACTGTCCTGGGCTTTACCATTTGTTGAACTAATTGTTTCAGTTTTTTTAATTTTTCCGCGCACTCGTTTATATGGTTTAATTGCTTCTCTCATTTTACTTATTCTCTTTACGGTTTACTTAACTGCAATGGTAATGATGGGTTTAAAATTGCCTTGCGCCTGTGGTGGCGTGATCGCTCACCTCACGTGGAAACAGCATATTTTGTTTAATTTATTTTTTATAGCGGCCACGCTTACAGGGTTATATTTTGAAAAGAAAGTTATACAGAATAATAGTGCAGGGTTAAAAAATTCTGCTCCTCTCTTATCTACTTAAATTTTTATTGCAATAAACAGGTTGGAAGCCGAAAATCCTGTAAAAAAGATGTAGGCAAAATTTTTTTAAATAAACTACGTAAAATGAAAAAATATTTCGCAGGCCTTGTAGCTTTAATACTTGCCTTTTCCACAACTGCTTTTACTAACATCGAAAACAGTAAAAAATTAAGTTTGAACTGGTATCACAGAAATGCGGCAGACACTTATGTTGCAGACGGCGTTGGTACAGATCCGAATTTTAATTGTACTTCCGGCAGCACAATTTGTGATAAAGGATTTACCGCCAGCAAAGATCCAAGTAAGATTAAAGACAATACAATGGCTAATGATACAAGGTTTTTGCCGTAATACAATCGGGGCACAAAAGGGAAGCGCTTGCTTCCCTTTCTTTATCTTTCATTTTGTTCAATACCTGGGTTAAAACTTATTACTGCATCGGGTAATGGATATACATATCTTTTATCATTAGGCCGCAAAAAGTATTGTTGATTATTGATATCTCTTTCTAATGAAATGTTTTTTCCTTCGCTGTTTAATCTTCTTAAATCAGTCCACCGCAAGCCTCTGAAACAAAGTTCTTTTCTTCTTTCATTTAAAATAATATTAAGCACATCCTGTGTATTTGATATGGTATAAGGTGTAAATGTTCCGGTTCTATAGCGGTTTACTAAAAGTGTATTTAAATCATTTAAGGCTGCCTGCATATTATTTTTTCTAGCCTCGCACTCTGCGCGTATTAAATATATTTCATCGGTAGCAATACCTGCATATAATTGAAATGCGCCCGAGTAACTACCCGTAAAATAATAGTAGTTGTCTGATGGTTTAAAAAACAACACTTTTCTTAGATCGTTAGCATCATAAGCGTTGTACAGGTTACTATCAACAAAACATAAATAAGGGTTTACAGGTATCACATCGGGAGCAATAATCATTTCGCATTGAAATATATCCTCATCATTAAAATAAGAAAATGGATATTCCTGTGATTGATCTGTTGTATTGTAATCTATCAAATTGTTTTGCAATAAAAGGCAGGCATTTGAATATAAATAGGCACTATCATAATTTTTCATAGTTAGGTATGTTCGTGCAAGTAAGCCATAGCATGCAGGTTTTGAAGGGCGTGTAGCATATAGTGGTTGTTGTGGCAATAGCGCAGAAGCAGTTTTTAAATCTGAAAGTACAGTATCGTATGTTTCCTGCAACGTTGCCCGGTTTATTTTCTCAGTTATGTTGCTCGTAAGCCGTAATGGAATACCGGGTATTGATGAAGCACTGTCTCTATTATAAGGCGCCGCAAATATTTGTGCTAACTGGTAAAATAAATGCGCACGGTAAAATAGTGTGCTGCCCTTTACATTGTTGTAAGCGTCCTGGTTATCTGCAGCAGCGCTTATATTTTTTAAACCATCTAATACAATGTTGGTGTAATAAATACTTTGATAAGGTATGTTCCAATCATTAATTTGTTCGCCATGAAACACATCTTGCTGCCATGTGTAGCACCGCTGGTAGAGTGGTAAAAAATTATCGTTATAACTATCCTGTGTAAGAAAATAATTATCGGCTCCTGTTTCTCCTAATTCGGGCACGATGCCGTTACCATATTCTCCATTCATGTTTAAATCGTTATCTAAAATTGCCTGGTAATCTTCGAGCGTGGTGGGTACTACAAGAGATGGGTTTGGTGTTGCATCAAGGAATTTATTTTTACTGCATGCAGTAATACAAACTGTAAACAGCATTAAAAAATATTTATACATAGTTGATATTTTAAAAATTAAAAAACAATGTTTAGCCCAAGGGCAATGCTTTTGCCTGCCTCCGGAATGTTATTATAAAAAGGGTCTATACCGTTTTTATTTGCCTTCCATAAAACACCAAGGTTTGATGCGTAAATGAAAAGCCTTAATTGCTTTGCCGCTATTTTTTTAAGTTGGTTGTTGCTAAAGGAATAACTGATGTTTACATCTTCTAACCGTATGTTATCTGCTTTTGAAACAAGAACAGATGAATAGCCATAGAAGTAATCTCTCAAATCATCAATAGGATAAATTAAAGAAGGCACATGTGTTATTTTTTCATCGCCGGGTTGTTGCCATCGCTTCGCAAAATCACCACTGCCATTCCAGTTTTGCACGAGTGTGCTATAGTTAACTGAACTGGTTCTGAAATAATAGCCGAACTTATAACTGATATTAAATGAAAGAGAGAAATTTTTATAAGCTATTTCGTTGCGCAGTGCACCATAAACAACAGGTTGTGCCGAGCCGTTATACACCGCGCTATCAAGTTGCGTATCGCTATAAATACTATTATAATCTTCAGTTTGCTTGCCATTAACAAATCCTGTGGGGTTGCCATTTTGTGCATCTAAGCCTTGCCATGCAAAACTGTATATACTAAATAAGGGTTTACCAATAACAGGGTTGATGGCTGCGGGTGAAAAATAATCGTTTGCGTTTGTGCTTACAGGCATCAGATATTCTGATACTTTTGATTTGGTATAACTAAAGATAAAGTATGTATTCCACTGCAGTTTGCGGTTAATGTTTTTAGTGTTAATTTGTACATCTACACCATTGCCATTCATACCTGCAACATTGCCATAAAAAGAAGGGTTGCTGTAATCGCCAATACCTAAAGTAGGGTCAAGTGGTGCAGGACCTAACAGGTCTCTTGCATGTTTTTGATAATACTCAATGGTACCGCTTACAACATTATTTTTTAAAGAAAAGTCTGCACCTATATTTAATGTGCCTGTTCTTTCCCATTGCAGGTTAGGATTAGCCGGCGTATTTACAAAAGCAATGGGCAATGGTGTTATGGCACCTGTATTATAAAGAACAGTAGTATAAGCTGTAGCCTCGCGGGAAATGTTCCCGTTAAAGCCATAGGTTAATCTTAATTTAAGTAACGGCAGCCAGTTAAGCTTGTAAAAATTTTCTTTATTTAAAAACCAACTGGCGCCGGCACTCCATAGCGGGGTTCCTTTTTCATTTGTTTTTACACCAAATAAATTTGCTTCATCTATTCTTGCGCTGGCAGATAATGTATAAGCGTTCTTAAACGTATAAGCAGCGTTAGCATAGTATGAAATAAAATGATCTGTATTAGATGCAATGGTTACATTTGATGGCACATATCTTAGCCCCGGATAAGAAAACTGCAGGTAACGGGTATTATAATTTACCTGCGCATTAATGGTGTTATGATCTTCATCATACCCATACAACCGGCTGCCTGCTGTGCTGTTAATACTGCTGCTGATTTCAAAACCCGCTATTGCATTTAGCTGGTGCTTGTTGTTATTCCATGCATTGTTATAATTCAGTTGCATTCTGCCCTGGTGAGACGTTAGTGTGCCATTGCTTGCATCTGCTATGCCGCCAACAGGTATGTTATAAGTAACAGCGCCGCTGTATGGATCAATCGCAGAAAAATTATTCAGCAGGTTGCGTGTGTAGTAAGCATCTTGTTTATAGAGCGATGAATTTATTATTAACTGGTGCTCGTACTGGTATTTTGCTTCAATACTAAGTGCAGGTAATATCTTATAGCTAAGCGCCGTGTTTATTAAATAATCTGTTGTTTGTGTTTTATTTTCTACTTCATTTATATCTGCCAGTGGTTTATCAACCCAGTTAAACAATTTACCACCACCGGCAGTATCCACCCAGTTCTTAAAATAATCTTCATACACGGATAATGCACTACCACTTGCATCTGCCAGCGATGCATAAGGGTAGTATTGTTTGCCTGCTGTACTGTAATAATTATATCCTGCATTGTTGCCTGCCCTGCTGTTTGTTTGTATATAGTTTATGCCAACATTTACCTGCATATTTTTAACGGGCTTAAAACTGTTTTGAGAAAGTAGGCTTATCCTGTTATACAATTGCCCCGTTAGAGAAGGTGTGTTATCATCATACCCGGCAGACATGTAATAGTTTACATACGGCGTATTGCCGCTTACATTAAATGCGTATTGCTGGTTAATAGCGGTACGGTAAAAATATTTATCAAGATCGTTTCTTACATCGTGGTTTTTTATACTGTTTATTGCTGCAGTTGCTTCGCTGTGAGTTATTAATCCTGCATCTGCATTATACAAAATATTTGCAACAGGTGGTACAGGCGTATGGTAAGCGCTTGTAAAAGCAGCATTATAATAACCGTTATTATAAAAAAATGATTCGAGGTAAGCAAAGTCGCTGCCGGAGATTTGGTTTACATTAAACAGGTTTGGCTTTTGCTGTACAGTAGTGTTTACACTTACTTCAACCTGTGGTGCCGTGGTAGTGCCTGTTTTTGTGGTAATAACAATAACACCGTTGGCTGCTCTTGCGCCCCATATAGAAGCCGCGGCAGCATCTTTTAAAACAGTAATGCTTTCTATATCGTTTGGGTTAATATTATTTATATCGCCGTTGTAAGGAAAATCGTTTAGTACAATAAGCGGCTGTGCATCGGCATAAATAGTGGTTCTGCCGCGTACAGATATAGCATCGTATTTAGAAGCATCGCCATGGTTAATAAGCAAACCGGGTGTAAGGTTTTCTATTCTTGAAATAATATCAGTTGAAACACTCCTGTTTATAAGTGCATGGTTAACGGTATTAAAAGAACCGGTAGCCCTTTCTTTTGGTATGTGCTGGTAACCTGTATTAACCGTTACGCTTTGCAGTTCATCTGCTGCAGGGCTTAAATAAATAACCAGGTTTGTATTTGGGGCTACGGGCATTTGTACCGTTTTAAAACCTATGTGCGATACCACCAGCACATCTGGCGAAGCAGGTATGGGCAATACGAATTCTCCTTTGTTTGTTGTACCCGTGGCTGCCTTGCTGTGTTTAAGTTGCACCGTCGCATTAGCAAGGGGTGTGTTGTTTAAAGAATCATACACAACGCCTTTAATGGCGGTAACCGTTTGCTGTGTTTGTGCATGTATAATTATGCTGCACACCAGCATTATAAAAAGCAATTTTATTTTCAACATCATAAAAAAAATTTTTGGTTGACATGTTAATTACAAGCAATGGTTGTTACTCCGTTATTTGCGTAAGCACAAAAAAATCCATGGTCCTGTTTTCTGCTGTAAGCTGAATGCCCTGTGTTTTTAATACGGCATTTAATGCATCCACATCAGTAAGCTGTGCAGGCAGTTGCAGGTTTACATTTTGCTTATATGCGGTTTCATCTATTACAGGTATGGGTAACAATTGGTTTAACCGCTCTGCCAATACAGAAAGCGGTTCGTTTATTACAACCCTGTTTATGTTTATATTGTCTGAAAGCGTATTGCCCGGCTCGCCATTACCTTTTATAAGTAACGATGAATCAACCACCGTTAAAACATAGCATTTGCTGTTACGCTTTTCTACGCTGCCTTTTATTTTAAAAAAAGCAAGCAGATCGTTTTGCATATACTGCTGAAAGCTGCTGTAAGGTGCAGGCGGCATAATAAGCTCGTAGCAATAAGCCTTTGTATATTTTAAAGCATCCCAGTTTTGCTGCAGTATAAAATCATCCGGATTTTTAATATTTAAAATAAGCCGGTTATTTGGCCATACATCTGTTGGCAGGTACGCATGTTTAAAAAGCCCGAGTGCGCTTACATTAACAGAGAAAAATTTTTCTACACTATCACTGGCAGCATCACCGTCAAAGCCGGAAGATGTGCCCGCTAACGCCGCATTATAACCTGTAAGTAAAGCGCGGTGCAGTACCATACTGGTATCGCCTTTTGCAAGGCTAATATAGGGTGGTTGTAAAATGGTGTAATCTGTTTGTGCAGCCTGGTGATTAAATGCAACCGTTTTACCATTTAGCAACTGCGTTATGTTGGCAGCATTTAGTTCATCTGCATTAGTTACGGCTAAAAAATTGCCGCTTTTATCTATTATTACATAGTAAGGTATAAACAGGTGCGGAAACAATCTGTACAGCGCCACATCATTTACTATGCAGGGGAAAGTAAAACCGCCATTGGTTCTTTGCTTATAGCCTTTAATAAATGCCTCAACCGTTTGCTTTGTATCTGTAGTGGCTTTGCAGCTTACTGCTAATATGCAAAGCGCGTTACCAAACTGTTGCTGCAAAGAATCCAGTGCGGCAAAATGGTGTATGCAGGCGCCGCATTTGGTACCCCAAAAATCGAGTATTAAAAGCCGCCCTTTAAAATTTGCAAGCTTTGCCTGCGTGGTATTATAGTTAACCATGCTAAGGGTAACATTGGGTACTTTAGTGTTTATGGGTAAGGGCTTTAATGTATTTTGTGCATGCAGATTACTGCACAGTAACAGCAATAGTATTACCGGCAAGCAATATTTTAAGTTCATTGCAATGGAGATTTAAGTGAGAAGTGGATGGTGAATGGTGAGCGGTGAGCAAGTGAACAGTACACAGTTTAAACCGCTTACCGTTTACAGTTAACCGTTAACTGTCTTTCGCTACACCGGCTGTTTGGGTTTTTTAGCCCACTGTGTTTTAAGTAAGTATAAGCCTTTAGCAGTTATGTGTTTTAGAAAGCGCAATAATTTATGTTGATGAAAGAAGCGTTTTATATGCCATGCTGTTTTGCCTGCAAATGATTTTTTTTCATACTGCCTTTGCAATTTTAGATCTTCTAATACAAGGTGATGCAAAACGGTATGTATAGATTGCTTTGAATAACCTTTTGCAAGTAATTGTTCGTATATGTTTTCTTCCTGCGGTTTTACAGGCAAGGCTTCTTTGCATACAGGTTGTGCATTGTTTTTTTTGTGCACAGCCATATCTAAACTATGCTTGCGGGCAGCGTGGATTGTGTTGGCTTCCTCTTTTCGTGTAAATAAAAAATAGCGGCGCATGGTATTTGGGTTTATATACTGCGATTCTTTTTAATGTCGTCATTTCGACGTAAGGAGAAATCTCTCCGGTTATACGCTGTAAAATCTTTGTAAGTTACGCCCGTCATTGCGAGGCACGAAGCAATCTCATCTCACCACTCACTACCGCACAAAAAAAGAGCGTGGTACTCAACTTACTGCTACGAGGTACCTAGGAGGACCCGACACGAATAAGAGAGCCCACGCTGTAACGTGGGCATTCTGCTTATCGTCTCGTGTGCGTTTGAAATTTCCTAGGTTTCCGTAGCGAGACTCAAAGCGAATGCTTCAATATTTTGAAGAATCGCAAATTTATTTTTTATAGCAAATATAGGTAAAAATGATTTGACGTATTATAATACGTCAGGAATATTTTGAAATTCTTCCAGATTGCTTAAATGAAAGCACACACACAGGAAGAAAAAGAAAAAATAATGGTACAATTTGCTGTTTGCCTTTATAAAGCAATGCAAGACGCTGGTACTAATCCTACCAAATTGGCCTTAGAAATCGGTATGGAAAGATCACACATTCAACTAATTGCTAATGGAAGGAAAAATGCCACCATATCTACTCAGGTTGCGATTGCTAACGGATTGAAGATTTCTTACACACAATTAGCTGCTTACTATGATAGTGTTACAAAGTCTGATGAAAAGAATTTTGCCGATTATCAAAAAGAACAGCAAGATTTGAAAGCACGTAAGAAAAAAACAAATAATAATTGATTTCCTCCTGTAATGCTTGGTTTAAATCCAATTATTTTTAAGATATATCTTATTGTAAATAAAACCTAATGACTCTATATCAATTCAATTTATTAGATGAACAGGAGCAGATAGAAGCTATCTGGTATAAAAGTGTAAAGCTTGCAGAAAGAGAAGATGAAGAACACTTTTATAATTTGTACCAGATAGATAGCTTTTATATAGAAGAAAAATTTATAAAGCCAGATAAACTGCGTGTTGCTTTTAAAACATTTGCAACAACTACTTTGCTTGAGCCGTATTTGGATAAGATGCGGATTAAACTTTGAATATTAATTTAAAAAAAAGCCAGCATAAAAATGCCGGCTATTTCTCCTTAGGAGAATACCCTAAACCCACATAAAAATAACTAAACTGCTAACAAAAAAAAGAGTACTTCTACTATTTTTTATTTGAATTAATAGTTGTATATAGGGCGCTGTAATAATATAAGCCACCTGGTATAATAGTGTAAAGCTTGCAGAAAAAGAAGATGAAAAATATTTTTATAATTTCTACCAGATAAATGGCCTTAAGGCAGTAGCAGATTTAGGTTTAAAGATTTATAGTTTATTTTTTTAAGTATTCCATCATAAGTTGCCAAAAAGGTATTTGGTCCTCTTTGCAAAGC
The DNA here is from genome assembly GCA_964236165.1 of uncultured Parafilimonas sp. GTDB lineage: Bacteria > Bacteroidota > Bacteroidia > Chitinophagales > Chitinophagaceae > Parafilimonas. The sequence goes on from CAXSDU010000073.1 coordinate 12,301, forward strand.
TGTAGCAACATGTATGGCATCAGTAAGTTCAATACTGTGATAGCCAATATATTTCGGAACAGAAATTAAATAGTAAGCCGTTTCATGATTAAAGGGCTCAATAATTAACCATTCTGGTGGCTGCTGTAAAATGCCAATAAGCTTAGCTATATCAAATTCGCTGTTGCTTATTTTTTTAAATTGATTGACAATTTCAACTATAGCAAAACTTGAAGTAATAACAACACTTTCGGAACCGTTGGATTCAATGCATTCGTTGACGAATTTATGAATCTTTCCTGTTAGAAAATTACTTTCATTTAGTAACAGATTGGGATGCGCTGACGAATATTGCTTAAATATGTCTGCAACAATATGTGTATCCACAGTACATTCTATCATTACTCAAATGCCTCTAAATATACGTTTTCTGACCAATAAGAATAGCTGGAATCAAAATATAAAGTCATCCTACTTGAAAGAACATATGGATTCTCATGCTTGTCACAGTGGTCTTCAAAAAAATCATCTTCTAATAATAACCGACCTATTGAAAAAGCGTTAAGTTCAACTATCCAAATGCTTCCTTCGCTTATTTGCGTAGCTATATTCTGATAATTCGCAAATGTATCTTCTTGAGATATTTTGTTTACTTTATTCTGTTCAACTACTAAAGAAATAGAGCAAGGTTCGGATACTCCAATTACTTCTTCAATAGAGATGTCAGTGGGCATTGTGTTGCGTTCAAAAAGTTTCTCCAGTTCTTTTTGGCTGAAATATCGGCTGTGCATTTACTTTAGCAAATTTGTTTTCGTTTTAAGCATTTCTTCAGTTACCGGTGCAGACTTTGATTCTACATCTAGAATTTTTTTCCAAATATTTTCAATTTCAAAAGCTCCGATTTTTTCCCAGCCTTCAGAAGTAGCTTGCTCAATTGTATTATACAAAAGTTTTAAAAATTTCCCAGGAATTCCATCAGCAACTTCAATGGCTTTCTCAAGAGCATCTTCCTCGAAAGGATGTAAATCATTATATTTAATTTCTTGAATTCTTGCTCTTACTAAATACTCCTTAGCTAATATTACGGCCAACTTCTTATCTTTTAATGGTCGAAAAAATATGGTATTTGCGTTGGCTCCCTGACCACCCAATTCTGAAAATCTGTCTAAGCCAGCCGCATTCCAATGAGTTAAAAGTAGTTCCTGACTATTAGGATGAATTGTCATTACTAATTTATATAAAGATGAAGTTGCATTATCATTACTGCCATCAATAAAATAAAATCTAAGATTATCGCAAAATTCACGTCGTTCTCCAAAATTTTGCGATATAATAATCTTTTCTGCCTCATCAAACAATAAAATAATATGTGAAAAATCCGCAGCTCTAAAGATTCTTACTAGTTCAGTAAAAACAAAATCAACACCATATTTTTTCCAATACAAATCTGATTTGTCAATCGCAAATAGGTTTTTAAAATCCACATATGATTCATCATAAAATAATGGCTGTGTATTTTTAAAAATGGTTACTCCAGCATGACTTAATGTTTTGCTAACATGCTGATTTAGCTTCCATATATCTATGCCGTTATTCTTTAGCCAGTTATCATCGCCTAATGTGGTTGATAAATTTTCATAGTTTATTTGTTCTAAAAGTTTTTCTGGGATTATTCCGGTGTTAGCCCTAAGTCGGCAATAAGTAATCAATAATAAATCTTCATTTAATATTGCTTCAAAAATAAGTTTAGATAACTGAGCAAATTTCCTTTCTTTTTTTTCACCGCCCGGGTTTACATATATAGCATATAGAACCTGCTCACTGTTCGTAAAAGAATCGCCTAAATCTTTATTAATCTCTTTTCGTAAGTAATTTAAAAATGCCGTTTTACCAATTCCTCTGCCTCTATATGCAGCATAATCCATTAATAAATTAATTTTAGATTCGCTTTGAGTAACGATTCCCTTGAACTGCTGAATTTCTGCAGAGCGTAATTCTGTTATGTATATCGAGCCATTTTCTCTTTCGTCTTTACTATTTGGTTTGACAGCGGGGTCAACTGGAAATGGATTATATTTAAAACCTAAAAAATCGTATTTATTGACTTTGTCATCTGAGGTGGTTGGCTTCCTAAAAATATTGTTCATTATAAAAAAGATTTTATTGCTATTAAGGAATGAGGTATAGAACCGATGTAAACAGCTCTTCTTTGAATTTGGTACCCACTCTTCTGATCTTCTCGGATATCCGTTTCAAGGGCTATCGAGTAGTCAATTTTTCTCTGAATTGATTCTCTAAATGCGAGTTCTAGAAATCTTTCGAAAATCGCCGCACTTATTCTCAATAAACGACAGACTTCATCTCGCACTTGCTGTAGTGATACGTAAATTATGCCCTCTTTATCATAAATTCCCTGATAAACTTCATTTAAAGTAACATAAAAGATTTCTTTGAATGAAACCCAGTTTGGTTTATGTAAATAAAGCATTCTTCCATCAGGGGATTTTATAAATTCAATAGCCTTAAAGTCAGATGACTGGTTCCAAGATTTAAACACTGAACACGGATATATTAATCGGCCTGGAATCTCTTCAAAAAAGTCCGAATAATATAAGAGCTCAAACGATTCCAAACGCGGGCACCAAACCATAAATGTTCTACTGTTAATCGGATCTTTTGTGGTCAAAAAATCTTTATTTGTGTTGTTAATAAATTTATTGCCAAAAAGTAAATTGACAGAAACACTTTTCATAGCTAAAGTTAAACGACCTCTTGGAGCAAAGTACTCCATTTTCTTTTCAATATTTTCAATAGGTTTTTTTGCAACTCTCCTTTGTTTCCTCATCCCAAGTCGTTCATATTCTTTTCTAACTTCTGACATCCAGACACTTAAAGAAATTGGGAATGAATCAGGCAATTTATTATTGATTTGACGATGAGTTTCGCTAGTTATTTTATCTAATTCAAAGCTCCATTTATTATCTCTCCATTTCTGCTTACTTGGCTTCCAAGTTTTAATTGGCGACGGTATTACAACCTGGCCTTGACCTTCAGGGTTAATATTCCAAAGTCTATTTATGAACCATGCAGGAATAACATATTCTTCATTCATTTTTTGAAGTAAAGCGGTTCTATAATCTGCCGTAGATGTCCTATATAAGTCTATTAATTTAATACCGCTGGGGGTTAAAAAATAATCGAAATCCTTTTTATAAATAAATTTAAATACATTTAATTCTCTTATCAGATCTTGAAAAGTTCTTTTTTTAAAAGTTTCTATGTATTTAAGTCCTTTAACCCTTTCTAAAAGATTTTTTTCTAATAAAAGGATATTTATGTAGCCTACATGCTTCGCAATTACCAGAGCTTCATAATATAGATTTAAATCTGTAAATAGACCTATAGAATAATGCTTTCTGTATTTCCAAAAAGATTTAGCATCAACTGTATCAGTTTGCATAACATTTAAAACTTAATAATAAACTTAAAGTTTTGTGCAAAAGTAACTCAACTTCTTTTGAACTTCCAGTGGTCATTAGCCGATGGAAATTAACGTTTACGGAATTCTTTCTGTCGTAGCGGAGGGCTGCATAGCTCGGTTTTATAATAGGCGACCCTGTGGGTAATCTATCAAAGGCAAACTTTCTACTTACGCCGTTGCAGTGTGGTTCACCAACAAGTCATGTCGCTTACCTTTGTAATGCGTAATAAAATTCCAGCGCAATTCTTTTGCTTATTTCGCCAATAGATTTTATAAAAAAGAAAACCCGGATTGTTCTAACAACAATACAAAAAGTATAACATTAAGTAATTGATTTTTAAGAGTGGAAATTTTTTTGGTACTGCGTATTATAACATAAATCTTTGTGTTGGTAGCCATTTTATTTTACAACTCGCAATTTTAAAATTTCTTTCTTCTTACCTTAATAACTAAATTCTTAGTTATATTTGACTAACTTTTTAGTTATTAAAAATTGCGACATGAAAAAGATTATTTTATTTCTTATTGTTTATTCTTCTTTCAATTTAACACAAGCTCAACCTTGGAATGACAAAACACATTTAACTCATCAAGACACTTTACGAGGTTCGGTAACTCTGTATAGAAAATGGTGGGATGTTTTATATTATGATATTACTGTTAAACCGGATTTCTTATCCAAAACCATAATCGGTTCTAACACTATAAAATATAAAGTTCTAAACGACAATTCAAAAACAAGCATGCAAATTGACTTGCAAAAGCCGCTTAAAATTGACAGTGTTCTATTAAACAATAAATCCAAAATCCCTTTTGAAAACAAAAAGAATGTTTGGTATTTAAAAACTTTAAATCAAAAAAAACAAAGTATAAATAGTATTACTATTTATTATTCAGGAAAGCCTCATGAAGCAGCAATGCCACCTTGGGACGGTGGTTGGGTTTGGACAACCGATAGTTTAAACAGACCATGGATGACTGTTGCTTGTCAGGGTATAGGTGCAAGCACATGGTATCCGTGCAAAGACATTCAAAGTGATGAACCGGATTCAGGTGCTTCATTAACGATGATAGTTCCTGATACATTAGTAGCTATTGCAAATGGAAGATTAGAATTTGAAAAACAAAATAATAATCAAACTAAAACTTATAAATGGCATGTAATTAATCCGATTAATAATTATGACATCTGCCCTTACATCGGAAAATATGTTAGTATAAAAGAAACATATAAAGGTTTAAAAGGAAATTTAGATATGAGCTACTGGATATTAGATTACAATTATAACAAAGCAAAAACTCACATGATACCACAAGTTCATTTAATGATGA
>CAXSDU010000073.1:17102-18368 GCA_964236165.1 uncultured Parafilimonas sp.
AAAGTTATGAGCATTGGTTTGGTGCTTATCCGTTTTATGAGGATGGTTATAAACTTGTTGATGCACCTGGTTACGGAATGGAACATCAAAGTGCAATTGCTTATGGAAACGGTTATGTTAACGGAAATCATGGAAAAGATTATTCAGGCACGGGTTACGGAATGAAATGGGATTTTTTAATTGTTCATGAAAGTGCACATGAATGGTTTGGCAACAGCATAACAGCAAATGACCCTGCCGACAAATGGATACATGAAAGTTTTGCCTGCTATGCAGATGTTCTTTATATGAAAGATTATTTAAGTGATAGCGAAGCCAATCAATATGTAATTGGAACAAGGGACAACATAAAAAATGATGAACCAATTATTGGTCCTTATAATGTTGGAAAAGAAGGCGGAAGCGATATGTATCCAAAAGGAAGAAACATGTTGCACATGATGAGACAAATTATAAACGATGATGAAAAATTCAGGCAAATTTTAATTGTAATGAACAAACAATTTTATCATCAAACAGTAACAACAAATCAAATTGAAAACTTTATTAGTGAAAAATCAGGAGTTAATTTTTCTAAAGTCTTTGACCAATATTTAAGAACAACTCAAATACCAACATTTGAATACAAGTTATCGGATAATAAATTACAATATAGATTTACAAATTGTATAAAAGGTTTTCAAATGCCATTAAAAATTTACGTTAGCAAATCTTTATGGATTGAGCCAACAACAAATTGGCAAACATTAAAACTTGTAAATCAGCCTAATCAAATTTCAGTGGATAAAAATTTTTATATCAATGTTCAAAATAAAATGACACATGCAAATAAGTGAAGAAGAAAAACGGCTACCAACAAAAGTATTTATGCAAGCAGGGCTGACATTACTCACTTCGACATTAGTTTTGTCTCGTCCTGGAATAGGTTGACTAAAAAACAACTATTTATGGACATTAAGGAACAGATCATTCAGGAGTATTTAACACAAGGCGGAGGCTTTAGGAAGCTTGCCGAAAAGTATGGTACCAGCCGCACTACCATCTGCAAATGGGTTATGATTCACCAGGGTATACATAACTTGCCGCTCACAGAAAAACAACAGCAACATTCTGTTTACAGTATGAGCAACAAGCGTAACAAATTAAACTCAGAAGAACTTCAATCAGCAGAAGTTTTGCAGCAAAAGATCATTTTGTTAGAGAAGCAATTAGAATGGGAAAAGCTGCGTGTGGAAGCGCTTGATACCATGATCAACATCGCAGAGA
>CAXSDU010000074.1:0-11940 GCA_964236165.1 uncultured Parafilimonas sp.
GTTCCGCAGGATATTGGAAGAGTATTATTGAATCTTTTTAATAATGCTTTTTATGCAGTAAATGAAAAGCAAAAGCTAATGGCTAACGGCTATCAGCCAACAGCAGAAGTAAGAACCCGCAGAATAAATGATAAGATTGAAATTATTGTAAGCGATAACGGTAACGGCATTCCGCAAAACATCATTGATAAAATCTTTCAGCCATTCTTTACAACAAAACCAACTGGTGAAGGAACAGGTTTAGGTTTAAGCTTAGCGTATGATATCATCACCAAAGAACATAACGGAACTATAAAAGCGGAGAGCAAAGAAGGTGAAGGAACAGCGTTTAAAATTATTTTACCTTTATAAACGTCAAACCTTATTGGGTTTTATTTCTATATTACACAGGTAATTATTAAAGTACCAATGAGAAAAATTATTCTGCTTTTTATTTTTTATTATGTTGGTTTTGCAAATGCACAAACGCCGGAAATAGATAGCCTGAATAAACTTATTATGGGCGCACATTCTGATACTGCCCGCATTAACCTGATTAATAAAAAAGTAACTGTTTTTGGTAACATTAATTTAGATTCTGCAATTAATATTGGCAATGCAAATATTTTAAATGCCAAAAAAATAAATTATCAAAAAGGTGTAGCGGATGGCATTAATTCAATAGCAAGCAGTTTATTATTTAAAGGTGAATATGAGGCTGCAGCCGATAAACTTAATACTGCATTAAAAATATATACACAGTTAAAAGATTCAACAGGTTTATCAAAAATATATTCTGCTTTCGGAATGTATTATGGCATGCAAAGTATTTATGATACATCTATCATTTATTTTAAAAGAACGCTTAGCATGGCGCAGTTAAAGCACGATAAAAAAATGACAAACACTGCCTATCAAAATCTTGCAACTTCTTACCAAATGCTTTCTGATTATTCAAACTCTTTGCAGTATTATCAAAAAGCACTTAAGTCGGCTGAAGAAGATAATAATTATGTTACGCAGGCTTATATATACATGAATTTAGGCATGGAGTACAGCAGCATAGAAGATACGCCAAGAGCTGAGCAATCATATTTAAAATCGATAGTATTATCAAAAAAAGCCAATATGAAAAATGTTGAGCTGTATGCTTATTCCAATATAGCATCACTGTATAGTGCATTGAACAGATATAAAGAAGCTTATAATTATGCAATAAAAGCAAGTGAACTTGGAAAAGAAACAGGTGATATTGGCATGGAAGCATCTGCATTATCAAGAGCCGGCAGCCAGTTGGCCAATATGAACAAATTTTTAGAAGCCGAGGTTTTGATAAAAAAAGGAATGTTGCTCGCTGATTCATCAAAGCAACCATTAAATATTTATCAAACCAAGTGCGATTATGGTTTTATACTAAAAATGCAAAACAGGTATAAAGAAGCTATACCTTATTATGAAAAGGCATTTGGTGTAATGAAGAAATCAGATATTTACGATAACCAGATAGGCAGGTCTTACGCTGATTTTTCTGAGTGTTATGAGAAAACCGGAAATTATCAAAAAGCCTTGCAAACATATAAGCTCTCAGCACAAATTGCAGATTCAATAAGAAGTAAAGACAATATTAGAAAAGCTACAGAGCTCGCACTTAATTATGATTTTGATAAAAAGCAACAGGTTGCAAAAACAGAGCAGCAAAAGAAAGATGAAATTTCAAAAACAAAACAAACAGCTTTAATTTCAGGTCTTGCACTTATGCTTATTCTTGCCGCTGTTTCGTTTTATGCTTTTAGAAATAAAAGAAAAGCAAACGTTTTACTGCAGAATCAAAAAACAGAAATTCAATCTACCTTAAGCGAATTAAAAAATACACAGGCACAACTTATTCATTCAGAAAAAATGGCTTCGCTAGGCGAGCTTACTGCAGGTATTGCACATGAAATACAAAACCCGCTAAATTTTGTAAATAATTTTTCAGAAGTAAATAATGAACTGATAGAAGAATTAAAAAATCAGAAAACACAATTAACACGCATACCGGAAGAAGATATATTAAGTGATATTTACCGGAACAATGAAAAGATTATTTTTCATGGTAAGCGTGCTGATGCAATTGTAAAAGGCATGTTGCAACATTCGGGAAAAAGTACCGGTCAAAAACAACCAACAGATATTAATGCACTGGCTGATGAATATTTGCGATTAAGTTATCACGGTTTACGTGCAAAAGACAAGTCGTTTAATGCAGATTTAAAAACAAATTTTGATAAAAATCTGTCTGCCGGCGATGCAGGCGTAGGAAAAATAAATATTGTTCAGCAAGATATTGGCAGAGTGTTACTCAATCTTTTCAACAATGCTTTTTATGCAGTTACTGAAAAGAAAAAAATTGCCGGCGGATCTTTTCAGCCAACAGTTTCTATTGAAACAAAAAAAATTGACAACAACGTTCAGGTAACAGTTGCTGATAATGGAAATGGTGTTCCGCAAAGTGTTATTGATAAAATATTTCAGCCGTTCTTTACTACTAAACCAACAGGCGAAGGAACGGGATTGGGTTTATCATTATCTTACGATATTATAACTAAAGAACATAAGGGAACTATAAAAGTAGAAAGCAAGCAAGGCGAAGGAAGTAAATTTATTATTCAATTTCCGGTTGCATGATTTTTTTAATTTGAATTTTTAGCTTTAATCCGTAAATAAAAATCATACAATATTGTTTACAATTTATATTTTGAAAACTAAAAAATTTCTATGAAAATTTTAGTGGTAGATGATGAGATAGACATTAAAACTTTATTTGAGCAACGCTTTAGAAAAGAAATCCGCAATGGTGAAATTTCATTCGCGTTTGCAACGTCTGGCGAAGCTGCACTTAACTATTTAAACGGACATGAGCATGAAGTTGTGTTGATACTTTCAGACATAAATATGCCTGGCATGAGCGGACTTGAACTGCTGAAAAAAATAAAAGAAATGCATGCTGTGCCGCCACCTGTTGTAATGATGATAACAGCTTATGGTGATGAAGAAAATTATAACAGATCTGTAAGTTTAGGCGCTGATGATTTTTTAACCAAACCAATCGATTTCATTCTTCTTAAAGACAAGCTTAAAAATAAAACACATGGCTAAAATACTTGTTGCAGATGGCGAAGTGGATTTGGAAACATTGATAAAACAAAAATTCAGAAAACAAATCAGAGATGGTCAGTATGAATTTGTATTTGCATATAATGGTAAAGAAGCATTAGCAAAACTCGAAGAACATACAGACATTGAAGTATTACTTAGTGATATCAATATGCCGGAAATGGATGGTCTAACATTGCTTGGCAAATTATCTGATTTAAACACACTCACCAAAGCAGTTATTGTATCGGCTTACGGCGATATGGAAAATATTCGTACGGCAATGAATCGCGGCGCTTTTGATTTTGTGTGCAAGCCTATAAACTTTGATGATCTTAATATAACCATTCAAAAAACTATTAACCACGTAAAACAACTGCATAAAACATTAGAAGCTATAAAAGAAAATAACATACTAAAAATGTATGTTGATGAAACCGTACTCAATTTCATGAGCGGAAAAGAATATGAAACTTCTTTAATGAAAAATGAGGCAATAGAAGCAACTGTCGCGTTTATAGATATTTGTGGTTTTACAGCAATTACAGAAACTGAACCCGCAAATGTGGTGGTAAAAATGCTGAACAGATATTTTGATGTTATGGTGCACGAGATCATTGCACAGAATGGGCACATTGATAAATTTATTGGCGATGCAATTCTTGCAGTGTTTAAAGGAAATTATCATCTTGACAGAGCAATGGATGCTTGCCTGGCTGTAAGAAAACATATTGAAAGTTTACCATTGCAACCTGAAACACCTGCATTTTTACCAAAGGTTTCAATCGGTATTCATACAGGTGAACTTATTTCCGGTAACATTGGTTCGGCGCAATTACGCCGGCTTGATTATACAGTTATAGGTGATGTTGTAAATACTGCGCAACGTTTGCAGTCAATAGCAGAAGCAGGTAAAATTTTAATTACCGAATCATCATACAAAAAAGTAAAAGAATCTTTTCATTGCATTGCGGCCGGAGAAGTAAAATTGAAACACAAAGCTGCGCCTTTAACTATATATGAAGTACTGGAGTAAAATATATTATCCAATAAATATTATTTAAGTTTTTTTAATACAGGATTACCGTTATCGTGGGTTTTTCTTTTTTTCAAAATTCCACCTGATGCTTCTTTTATAACGCTTGCAAAAACAAACGCAGCCGGGTCTGTTTCATAAACAACTTCTTTTAATCTTCTTATTTCAAGTCGGGTAATTACGGTAAATATTATATCTGTATCGTTATGCACTTCATAGTTACCGGGCAGGTAACCGCGCTCACCTTTATAAATAGTTATACCACGCCCAAGTTCATTAACCAGTTTACTTTTTAAAATTTCGCTTTTGCCTGAAATAATTGTTACGCCTGTATATGCTTCAATACCTTCCACTACATAATCTATGGTTTTAGACGCAGTGAAATAAGTAAGCATAGAATACATTGCAGATGTAACACCAAATTCTACTGCAGCAATAAAGAAGATAACAAAATTTATTGCAAGAATAATTTCAGTAGTAGTAAAACTGGTTCTTCGTTTTGTATATAAAGCAAGAATTTCAATGCCATCTACAGACGATCCGGCACGAATGATCAAGCCATTTCCTATTCCTAAAAAAAATCCACCAAAAACGGAAACTAGTACACTATCAGAAGTTACAAGAGGATAAGGAATAAAATAAAGACATACTGATAAAAGAAATATACACAGCGCAGTTTTAAGCGCAAATTGATAATCAACAATAATTTTTCCGAGAATAATAAAAGGCAGGTTGGCAATAGCTACAACAAAAGCTAAATTAAAACCATAAATTTTATGTATTAAAAGAGAAATACCGCTAATGCCACCATCAAAAAAATCATTTGGAACTAAAAAACCTTTTAAAGCAAAACCAGAAATAAAAATACCAAGCGCAATTAATATTATATCATCTTTTATATCAAACAGCTTATGTTTAGCAGATGTTTTTTTTGTTGATATCTGCGATTTTAGAACAGAAAGATTTTGATTTTTTATTCTTTTGAATTCTTTGTTTGCAGTTCCGGTAAAATAATGATGTGCGCTTAAAAAATCAATCTGCTGCTCTAACCATTCTTCGCGTGTTTTTTCCTGGTTAAAATTTTTTAATTCTTGATAAAGCTTTTCAGCATTTTGAGAATAGCGGTTTGTTCCAAGATAACTTAGATCTGCATCGCATAATATTTTTGATAAATGATCTGTTGGCTTTTGTGGAATTTTAGTAGCCATTATCATTTTACAAATAGACTTTATCTGGCTTGAACTATAATCATATTGTGGCAAAATTTCTGTTGCTATTTCGCAACTTCTTTCTTCATGTTCTGTAGTTGTAAAAACATAACCTGCATCATGCAATAACGCCGCTGCTTCCAATAAAAAAATATCTTCTTCGCTAACGCTTTCCTTTTTTGCAATGTTTAATGCAGATGATAAAACCTCTTGTGTATGTTCTTTATCGTGATAAACAAAATACTCGGATTTGTTTTCATCCATCAAATCATATACATATTCTTTTAAAGATTTCATCAATTGTTTTGCAATAAAACTAAAATATTTTACATAACGAATTGCAGGAAATTTAATTGTTATAAAAGATGACGATAAAGGCTTCTTAAATTTCCATAATTAAAATTCTATTCAGTGTTTTAATTGAAAAGATAGCAAAAATCCGTTACCAAAATCTTACATACAATAATGAAATAATAAGCAGCGTAATTACAATCAGCGCTAAATTACCCTTGCTAACTTTAAACATGCCTTTATCTAATACAAATGCTTTCGGGTTTATTTTAGGTCCGGCAAGGCTCATTGCTACCATTACAATTATGGTAAACATAAATGCAAGCCCCATGCAAATGTGAAAAGGTATTTCATAAACGCCACTGGCATTTTTATAAGCCGTATAGAAAAATGTTTCCGGACCAAACCAAATTGGTGCATAAACATTAAATAAAACAGACATTAAAAAACCAACTATAACACCTGCAACAGCTGCAGCGCCGGTTGTACGTTTCCAAAACATTCCAAGTATAAAAATGGCAAATACCCCAGGGCTTATAAAGCCTGTATATTTTTGTATAAATGTAAAACCGCCTTCGCCACCGATACCCAAAGCATCTTTCCAGGTAAGCAATATAGAAACAATCATTGCTGCAAGAATAGTTATGCGTCCTATCCAAACCATCTTTGCTTCTGAAGCCTCTTTGTTCACATACTTCTTATAAATATCCAGTGTAAAAATAGTAGAGATACTATTTGCTTTGCCAGCCAATGATGCAACGATTGCTGCGGTTAACGCTGCAAGAGATAATCCAATTAATCCATTTGGAAGATAACCGAGAATTGCAGAATAAGCATTGTCAGAAACAACTTGTCCATTTTTACTGTTTGCCAGCATTTCATGCTGCAGTAAACCTTTTTGATGCAGCACATAAGCAGCAATACCAGGCAGCATTACAATTACAGGCATTAAAAGTTTTAAAAACCCTGCAAACAAAATTCCTTTACGAGCCGTTTGCAAATCTGCGCCAAGTGCGCGTTGCGTGATATATTGATTACAACCCCAGTAATTTAAATTGATGATCCAGATACCGGCAACGTAAGATAATATGCCGGGTATAGTTAAATAATTTGTCACATCCTGCTGATTGGAGTTTGCATCAGGCTTTGAAAAAATCATGTGGAAATGATCCGGTGCATTTTTAACCAACGCATTAAAACCTGCCAGTGCACTTGAGCCATAACCAAATTCTTTACTTACAACAGTTAATGCTACATAGGTTGTAGCAAGTCCGCCAATTATCAAAACAGAAACCTGTATTACATCAGTAAATCCAATCACTTTCATTCCTCCCAACGTTATAAAAACCGCGAATACAGATAAGGCAATAATGATGATATGAAAATTTTCCTGGCTGCCACCTGTTAAATTATTTATAGCTACCGCACCAAGAAATAATATCGAAGTAAGATTTACAAATACATATAAAAACAACCAGAAGATCGCCATAATTAATGCAACAGTTTCATTGTACCGCGTTTTTAAAAACTGCGGCATTGTAAAGATTTTATTCTTGAGATAAATAGGTATAATCCAGACTGCAATGGCTGCAATCCATTCGTATGCAGCAACTGCAACACCAATTAAATAACCGTTGCCGCTCATGCCAATAAATTGTTCTGCCGAAATATTAGATGCGATTAACGAAGCACCGATTGCCCACCAGGTTAGTGAACCTTCTGCTAAAAAAAAGTCGTGCGTTGCACTTACAGCTTTTTTCTTTTTACGATAGATATAATAACCATAGCCCGAAACAATAATAAAGTAAATAATAAAGATCAGTTTGTCTTGAAGAAGAAGTTTATTCATGGCAATCGTTTGTTATTTTTTATTTGATGTTTCCATCTAATCATTATTGATTTTTAATTGTTCATTATTCATTACTTATAGCTTGCATCATTCCATCGCAATTCTTTTTTTAGCTGATAAAGATTTGTATTCTTATCAATTAAAACAAATTCAATATTTGCCATGGCTGCAAAATCTTCCAAATGTTCGCTTGTTAAGTTTTGACTAAAGCATGTATGATGTGCACCGCCGGCATAAATCCACGCGGCGCATCCGGTTTTCATGTCAGGCATTGGCTTCCATAAAACTCTTGCTACAGGTAGCTTCGGTAATTTATGTTTTGGTTTGATTGCCTGCACTTCATTCACCAGCAAACGAAACCGGTTGCCCATATCAATAATAGATGCATTCAGTGCATCGCCACCATCAACATTAAACACAAGCCGCACAGGATCTGCTTTTCCACCAATACCTAACGGATGAATGGCACACAGAGGTTTTCCAGCAGCAATTGATGAACAAATTTCCAGCATGTGTGCACCTAAAACCATTTCATTCTTTGGCTCGAAATGATAGGTATAATCTTCCATAAAACTGTTGCCACCTTTCAGCCCCGCTCCCATCACTTTCATAGCACGTACAAGCGCCACTGTTTTCCAGTCGCCTTCGCCGGCAAATCCATAACCTGCCTGCATTAAACGTTGCGCACCAATGCCGGGCAACTGAATCATTCCATGCAAATCTTCAAATGTATCTGTAAAGCCTTTATAATTTCCATCTTCCAAAAATTGCTTTAAGCCTAACTCAATTCTTGCCGCATCTTTTAAACATTGCCGTTGCTTTCCTTTTCTTTGTAATGATGTACTTAAGGTATAAGCACTTTCATATTCTTTAATTAATGTTTCAATTGCAGCATCACTTATATCATTAATCACTTTTACCAAATCACCAATGCCATGTGTGTTCACAGAAAAGCCAAATTTATATTCTGCTTCTACTTTATCGCCATCAGTTACGGCAACGTAACGCATGTTATCCCCAAAACGCACAAATTTTGCACCTTGCCAATCATTCCAGCCTGCTGCTGCACGGCACCATGTATCAATACTTTTTAAAGTTGATTCATCTTTCCAGTAACCAACTACAACTTTTCTGTTCATACGCAAACGACTCACCATAAAACCAAATTCACGATCGCCATGTGCACTTTGATTCAGGTTCATAAAATCCATATCAATATCATTCCATGGAATATCACGATTAAATTGTGTATGCAAATGCAGTAGCGGTTTCTGCAAAATTTTTAAACCATTAATCCACATTTTTGCAGGAGAAAAAGTATGCATCCATGTAATAATGCCAATGCAATTATCAGCAGCATTTACTTCTTTACAAACAGCTAAAATTTCTTCAGGCGTTGTAACAATTGGTTTAAAAATAATGGAGACAGAAATATCTTTTGATACATTTAAAAATTTCGCAATTTCCTGCGAATGTTGTGCAACTTTTTTTAAAGTTTCTTCGCCATACAAATGCTGGCTTCCTGTTACAAACCAAACTTCAAACTTTTTCAGATCAATCATAATTTTTTTTTATACGAGTTATTGTCCGTAATAACTTCCTTCACCATGCTTCCTGTAATAATGTTTTTTTATCAACGCATCTTTCAACCGCAACGCATCTGTTTTAATTGTTTCTGTTATGAAAGCCATCTTTGCAATTTCTTCTAAAACCGCGCTGTTATACACTGCTTTCTCTGCTGTTTTTCCCCACGTAAATGGTGCATGATTTCCTATCAAAATCATTTCAACTTCTTTATAACTTAATTTTTTTTCTTTTAATGCATTGATGATTTGAAAACCTGTTTGATATTCATAATCGCCTTGTATCATTTCATCGTTCATGGGTGCGGCGCAGGGAATATCGGAGGTTGTATGATCCGCATGCGTTGTTCCGTAAATAGGAATACCTCTTAAGCTTTGCGCGCACGCAGTTGCATACGTTGAATGTGTATGTGCAATGCCACCAATCGCTTCAAAATTTTTATATAATACAGCATGCGTTAATGTATCGGATGATGGGCGAAGGTTACCTTCAACAATTTTCCCATCAAAATCAACAATCATCATTTTTTCCGGTGATAAATCTTTATAAGGAATACCGCTTGGTTTAATTGCAAAAACATTAAAATTTCTATCTGCTGCGCTTGCATTACCAAATGTAAATAATACCAAACCTAACACAGGCAATTGCATATTTGCATCGTAAGCGAGTTGTTTTATTTCAGTGTATTTGCTCATAGCGTGTATTGTCAATCGTCAAACGTGAAAATTTACAAAGGTTGCTATTCATAAAAAATAAACTTTAAAAAGTATTTAATAAAGTCATACAATTGTTTTAAGCTTGAATTGACGTTTCACGATTCGCGACAATCATTTCAACGTTATCAGTACCACACTCATTGGTGGTAAATTAACTAAAATGTTATTACCATTTTTTTTGTAGTCTGAAAATGCTGTATTCATTATTTTATTGGGTTGTTCAAATGTGTTTACATCATTAAACTTTTGCGACGTTAAAATTTCACCACCAATGTTTTTAAATGAAATGCTCTGCAACGTAGCAGCAACACTTATTTTTTTCTTTGCATCAAGGTTAACCAGTGTAATGTGCACAACATGATTACTATCTATAGATGCAGATGCATTTACTGCTGTAATGCTGTCATCTCCAAAAACATATTGCGGGCTTGTAAATTTTACCGGCAGCAACATGGCATCCTGGTGCACTTTGTACAAATCAAAAACAAAATATGTTGGTGTAAGCACCATTTTTTCTTTATCCGTTAATATCAGCGATTGCAATACGTTTACTGTTTGCGCAAGACTCGCCAGCTTTACACGATCACAATGATTATTAAAAATATTTAGAGTCGATGCTGCAATCAGTGCATCACGCAAACTGTTTTGCTGATATAAAAAAGCAGGATTGGTGCCGGGTTCAACATCCGTCCATATTCCCCATTCATCAACTGCGAGTGCTACTTTTTTCTGCGGATCATATTTATCCATAATTGCACTGTGCTTGTTGATTAGTTCTTCAATATGCAAACAATTTTTAAGGCCTTTAAAATATTGCTCTTCATTAAAATTTGTTGCTGAACCTCTTTTATCCCAACCATCAACCAATGTATAATAATGCATAGAAATTCCCCACATATTCTGTGCAGTAATATTTTTCATGCATACATCTGTCCAGTTATAATCATCAGCATTCGCACCGCTTGCAATTTTCTTTAATGATGTACCCGGATAATTTTTACAGAACTCTGCATAACGCCTGTATTGATCAGAATAAAATTCCGGCGTCATATTTCCGCCACAACCCCAGCTTTCATTCCCTACACCCCAAAAAGAAACATTGTAAGGTACAGCATGACCGTTTGTACGACGCATATCAGCCAGCGTACTTTTACCATCATAGTTTAAATATTCAAGCCAGTCTTCCATTTCATGCGGTGTGCCCGTGCCCACATTACCTGCAATATAAGGCTTGCATTTAAGCAGGTTGCATAACTCCAGAAATTCATCTGTACCAAAACTATTATCATCGCGCACCATTCCCCAGGTTGTATTTACGCGCGCTGGTCTTTTATTGCGTTCGCCAATGCCATCACTCCAATGATATTGATCTGCAAAACAACCGCCGGGCCAGCGCAAAACAGGAATATTAATTTTCTTCAGCGCATCTACAACATCTAATCTTATGCGATCTTTTTTTGGAACATTTAAATTTGAGTCAACCCAAAAACCATCATAAATACAATGCCCCAAATCTTCTGCAAAATGTCCATAAATATATTTACTGATTTGCTGATGCCCTGTATCTAACATTGTTATTTGCATAGTTTGTTGTGCATGCAAAGAATATAGTGTAGCTGAAAGAATAATACAGGATATAATTTTTTTCATAGCAATCGCAATGTTATTGTGATTAAACAAATTTAATGGTTACCTAATATAAGTTTCATTTTAATTGTATTTTTTACATTTATTATTTTTTATTTCATTATTCGCCAAATATTTATCTTGCATTCATGCAACAATATCAGCAATTGTTACAATTTATTTTAGATAACGGAACAAAAAAAACCGATCGCACCGGTACAGGAACAATAAGTTATTTTGGTTACCAGATGCGTTTTAATTTAAGTGAAGGTTTTCCTTTGGTTACAACTAAAAAAGTGCATTTGAAAAGTATTATTTATGAATTGCTATGGTTTTTGCGCGGAGAAACCAACATTAAATATCTTACAGAAAACAATGTAAATATTTGGAATGAGTGGGCAGATGAATATGGTGAGCTTGGACCCGTGTATGGTAAGCAGTGGCGTAGCTGGAAAGGTGCAAACGGTGAAACAATTGATCAGATTTCTGATGCTATTAAACAAATTAAAAATAGCC
>CAXSDU010000074.1:11950-18030 GCA_964236165.1 uncultured Parafilimonas sp.
GAATGTTGCTGAGCTTTCACAAATGGCGCTGATGCCTTGTCATAGTTTATTTCAATTTTACGTGGCAGATGAAAAATTAAGCTGCCAGTTATATCAGCGCAGCGCAGATGTGTTTTTAGGCGTGCCTTTTAATATTGCATCTTATGCTTTATTAACAATGATGATGGCGCAGGTTTGCAATTTAGAACCCGGAAATTTTATTCATACGTTTGGTGATGTGCATATTTACAACAATCATCTTGAGCAGGTTAAGTTGCAGTTAACACGAAAGCCATACACTTTACCAACAATGAAATTAAATTCATCAATAAAAAATATTTTTGATTTCAAGTACGAAGATTTTACGCTTGAAAATTATCAATATCATCCTGCAATAAAAGCACCGGTAGCAGTGTAAGAAAGCCCCAGCCCTAAAAAGAGCAAAGAAAATATCTTTCAAAATTTTGAATGAATTATTTTTACCGTAATTAATAATTTTTATTGGTTTTAAAGTTGATAGCAATCTACTTTAGAGCCTGCATTTAAATTCCCTTTAGGGTTGGGGCATTATGATTAAATCTTTAGTTGTAGCAGCATCAACAAATTATGCCATAGGTAAAAACAATCAATTGCTTTGGCATTTGCCAAACGATCTTAAGTTTTTAAAAAATAAAACATGGGGAATGCCTGTGTTAATGGGCAGAAAAAGTTTTGAATCCCTTGGCAATAAACCTTTGAATGGGAGAGTAAATATTGTTCTAACATCAAGCAAATTTTTTAATAATAAAGGAATTGTTATATTGAATGGTTTACGTGATGCTGAGTTTTTTGTTACACAAAATGATTACAAAGAATTAATGATTTTAGGCGGTGCAAAAGTATATGAGCAAACTATAAATGATGCAGATAAGATTTATATAACAAGAGTGCATCATGTATTTAAAGATGCTGACGCATTTTTTCCTGCAATCGATGAAAAAAAATGGAAACTTGTTTCAAACGAAGATCATTTTAAAGATGATAAACATGCTTACAATTACAGCTTTCAGCTTTGGGAGCGCAAGCCCTAACCCTGAAGGAAATTAAAAACTTCACATTATTATTTTCGTTGTCAAATTAAATATTTTTGGGAAACATTTTTTTAAACCGCATTAAACTCCCTTTAGGGGCGGGGCAATCTTCACTTCAACTTGCAGTAAAATATTTACGCTATTGGTTAACCGCTTCAAACGGAAAAGGGCATGGCATACATTCTCCGTTTGTATATACATTTATTACGCAGGTATTAAATGATAAGCGCACATTCGATTGTTTTCGTTACATCGAATTAAAAAGAGAAGAATTAAAAAATAATAATACTGAAATTAATGTTCCTGATTTTGGTGCGGGCTCAAGAATGCAGTTAAATAACAAACGCAAAATTTCTGCGATCGCTGCTTCATCTTTAAAACCAAAAAAATACAGCAGGCTTTTATTCCGCATTGTTCATTTTTATAAGCCTGAAAATATTCTTGAATTAGGAACAAGTTTAGGTGTAACAACTTCTTATTTATCATTTGCAAATCCTTCAGCCAAAATAATTACTATGGAAGGTGCACCTGAGGTTGCAGCAGTAGCAAAAAATAATTTTAATCAATTGTTACTTTCTAATATTAAAATTGCGGAAGGAAATTTTGACGATAATCTTTCATCTGTCGTTAGTAAACTATCATCGGTTGATTTTGCTTTTGTCGACGGGAATCATCGTAAACAGCCAACATTAAATTATTTTAATCAACTGCTCAACGTAACAACACAATCAACAATAATTATATTCGATGATATACATTGGAGTACAGAAATGGAAGAAGCGTGGAATGAAATAAAACAGCATCCATTAGTAACATTAACGATCGACTTATTTTTTAGCGGAATTGTTTTTTTCAGAACAGAACAAAAAAGAAAAGAACATTTTACTATCCGATTCTAATATTCTTTCTGCAAAATTTTGCTGATAACATAAAAGCCGATAATTTTCGCCCTGAACTCATTGAGCATGACGATAGGTATTCTGAAAGAATCTTCTCCTGAAACCAGAGTTTCATTACTCCCTGACGCAGCAACTTCGCTCACCAAACAAAACATCAAAGTTCAGCTTGAAAAAAATGCAGGCGCAAAAGCATTTGCTTTTGATGAAACGTATCAATCAAAAAATATAATTGTTGCTGATCGTGCTGAAGTTCTTTCAACATCAGAAATTATTTTATCAATTAATCCATTATCAGCAGAAGATATTCAGCAACTAAAATCAAACACAATTTTAATTGGTGTATATCAGCCTTTATTTAATTATGCATTGATGAAGCAATTATCTGAAAAAAATATTACAACGTTTAGTCTTGATATGATTCCACGTAGCACACGAGCGCAAAGTATGGATGTGTTAAGCAGCCAGGCAAATATTGCGGGTTATAAAGCGGTGATTGAAGCAGCGAATATTTATCCGAAATATTTTCCCATGTTCATGACGGCAGCAGGAAGTATTACGCCGGCAAAAGTTTTAATTCTTGGCGCCGGCGTTGCAGGTTTGCAGGCGATTGCAACGGCGAGGCGTTTGGGAGCAGTTGTAGAAGTGTTTGATACGCGACCTGCCGTAAAAGAAGAAGTGATGAGTTTGGGCGCAAAGTTTATTGAAGTAGAAGGTGCGGCAGATGCATCAAAAGCGGGTGGTTACGCAGTTGAACAAAACGAAGCGTACAAACAAAAGCAACAACAGAAAATTGCGGATGCTATTGCTAAAGCAGATATTGTAATTACAACTGCGCAGATTCCGGGCAAAAAAGCGCCAGTGTTAATTACCGATGAAATGCTTAGCAACATGAAAGCAGGTTCTGTAATTATTGATCTTGCTGCAGCAACTGGTGGCAACACATTGCAAACAAAAAATAATGAAACTGTTCAATACAATAATATAACGATTGTTGGCAATAGTAATCTTGCGGCAACACTGCCGGCAGATGCAAGCAAATTATATGGTAAGAATGTGCTGAACTTTTTGCAACTCATCATTACAAAAGATGGAAGTATTAATTTAAATTTTGAAGATGATATTGTGGAAGGAAGTTGCATAACATATAACGGTGAAGTGGTGAATGAAAAAGTGAAAGCGCTAATTAATAATTAACAATCATCAATTAAAAATTATGCTAAACTGGATAAGCGAAAATCAGCAGTATATCTACATTGTAATACTCATGATTTTTTTAGGCATTGAAGTTATTGGTCGTGTACCAAGTGTTTTACACACACCATTAATGAGTGGTGCAAATGCCATACACGGTGTAGTAGTAATTGGTGCAATTATAGTAATGGGCAAAGCAGAAAGCAATAATTATTTAGCATTGATACTTGGATTTCTTGCAGTGATTTTAGGAACATTAAATGTTGTTGGTGGTTTTGTTGTAACAAACAGAATGCTGCAAATGTTCTCTTCAAAATCCAAAAAACAAAAAACAAATCCTAAATAAATTTTCGGGTTTAAAAGATGGAACAAAACATACTTACACTTATCTATATTATTTCTTCCGTAACATTTATTGTGGGCTTAAAAATGTTATCCAATCCTGCAAAAGCACGCACGGGAAATTTAATTGCAGCAGCCGGAATGACACTCGCTATTTTGGGAACAATTTTTTTATATAAAGATGATGCAGGGAATGTGTTGCATAATTATGGTTGGATATTCGGCGGAATTATTATCGGTGGAATTATCGGAACGTTTGCTGCACAAAAAGTAAAGATGACTGCAATGCCTGAAATGGTTAGCATGTTTAACGGGATGGGCGGCGCATGCGCAGCTTTAATTTCAATTGTAGAGTTTAATCATTTATCAGAAGCTTTTTATAAGCCCGGCTGGAGCGAAGTTCCGTGGAATCTTACCGGCGATATGATCGGTCACTTGCTTACAATTTGTGCAGGCGCTTTAATTGGCAGTATTTCTTTTGCCGGCAGCGTAATTGCATGGGGAAAGCTCAATGGCAAAATCAAAGATTACTCATTTAAAGGTCAGCATATTTTCAATCTTGTTTTGCTTGCTGTAATTGTTGGGTTGATTATTTTTTTATTATTTGATCTTAATCCGGCTAACTACAAATTATTTTATCTTATTCCCATTTTATCAATCGTATATGGAGTTCTTTTTGTGTTTCCGATTGGTGGCGCAGATATGCCTGTTGTAATTTCTTTGCTCAATTCTTTTACCGGTGTTGCTGCAGCTTGTGGTGGATTTTTGTATGATAATAAAGTAATGTTAACTGGCGGAATTTTAGTTGGCGCTGCCGGAACATTGCTTACTATTTTAATGTGCAAGGCAATGAATCGTTCTTTAAAAAATGTATTGATTGGAAATTTCGGCGGAAGCAATGCAGCAACATCAACACAAAATAAAAGCGGTGGCAGTTATAAAGAAATAAGCGTTAGTGATGCTGCTGTTGCAATGGCTTATGCTCGAAAAGTGATGATTGTTCCGGGATATGGATTGGCAGTGGCACAAGCACAACATGCTTGTCATGAATTAGAAAATTTATTGGAAGAAAAAGGCGTTGAAGTAAAATATGCTATTCATCCCGTTGCAGGAAGAATGCCCGGACACATGAACGTGTTGCTGGCAGAAGCAGATGTGAATTATGAAAAATTATTAGAGATGGAACAAGCCAATGATGAATTTAAAACAACAGATGTTGTGTTGATACTTGGCGCAAACGATGTAGTAAATCCGGCAGCAAAAACAGATGCTTCCTCTCCTATTTATGGTATGCCGATTTTAGAAGTGGAAGAAGCAAAAATGGTGATTGTAAATAAACGCAGCATGAAACCCGGATATGCCGGAATAGAAAATGAATTATTTTTTCAACCAAAAACTTCAATGTTGTTTGGCGATGCAAAAAATGTTTTGCAACAATTAGCTGCTGAAGTGAAAAATTTATAAAATTATTTTCACTTTTTAATTTTTATTTTTTACTTCTTAGCTCCATAACTTTAAGCGCTTAACATTAATAAAGCTGTATGAGAATTATTGGATGCATATTTTCAGCACTTATAACAATCGCATTAGTATATGTGCTGGATACTCAGCTTACATTAAAAGGAAACAAAGCACCGCGCCTTGGTTTTTTCCTTTCTCCGCAAACAGGCTTCTGGCAAAGTGCAGAACCGGTTAATGAAACCTTTAATAGTGAATTAAAATTTCCGCAGTTGAGCGGTAAAACAGAAGTGTATTTTGACGAACGACTTGTGCCGCATGTATATGCAGAAAATGAAAATGATGCATGGTTTGTGCAAGGTTATTTACATGCAAAGTTTCGTTTATGGCAAATGGATTTTCAAACTTATGCAGCCGGTGGAAGATTAAGCGAGATAATGGGCGATTCATCAAGCGGCACCAGTTTTTTAAAAATTGATAAATTTTTTCGTCGGTTAGGAATGGTGTATGCAGCAGAAAAAGCTTTAGATGCAATGGAAAAAGATGCGCCGTTAAAAGTTGCCTGCGATGCTTATACATCAGGTATCAACGCTTATATAAATTCATTGAGTGAAAAAGATTATCCGATAGAATATAAATTACTTAATTATAAACCTGAGCAATGGACGAATTTAAAAACAGCTTTATTAATAAAATATATGGCGTGGGATTTAGCCGGCTACGAACAGGATTTTGAAAAAACAAATGCAAAATTTTTTTTATCAAGAGATCAATACAATGCACTCTTTCCTTATCTCTACGATTCTATTCAGCCAATAATAACTGATCCTTTGCCAAAGCTTAAAAATGTTTTAGAAGTTAAGCCGCCGGCCAATGTTGATTCGATTTATTTAAATTATAAAACAGTTGTTGCACCGGAAGATAAACCCATCAAACCCAATAAAGAAAATGGTAGCAATAATTGGGCAGTTGCAGGCAGCAAAACAAAAAGCGGCCGACCCATTTTATGTAATGATCCGCACCTTGGATTAAATCTTCCCTCGCTTTGGTATGAGATGCAAATTTCCACGCCAAACTTTAATACTTATGGAGTATCGCTGCCCGGTGCGCCCGGTATTGTAATTGGTTTTAATGATAATTG
>CAXSDU010000075.1:0-6174 GCA_964236165.1 uncultured Parafilimonas sp.
AAATGAATACAGTAAATAAAACTTTACAGGAATTAAATGCGTTTGAAAAGCCAACGCTTACTGTTTTTAATAAAATGGATATGTATAAAGCGAATACATTTGATGAATGGCTAGATGATGATACAAAAAAACAAATGATAAATAACCTTGAAGAAAGATGGCAAACTGCAACAAATAATAATGCTGTATTTATTTCGGCTACAAAAAAAATGAATGTAGATATTTTACGAAAAAGTATTCTTGATAAAGTAAGAATGATATATAAAATACGCTATCCATATAAAACGGAATATTTTTTCTGAAAAATTCTGTTTGCTTAAAATGAAACCTTTATTTTTGCAACCCATAAAAAATATTCCTTGATAGCTCAGTTGGTTAGAGCATCTGACTGTTAATCAGAGGGTCGTTGGTTCGAGTCCAACTCGAGGAGCTAAGCCAGTAAAGGATTTCGATGTAATTCACGAAATCCTTTTTTTATTATTTGCATACAATTTGCATACTTTACTTCTGTTAAGCTTATAAAGTGAACTCAGCAGTGATTATATTCTTTTGAGCATCTTTTAAATTCGTTTTCAAATGCAGTATTAGAAGTTAAAAAGTTGTTCGTATCATCGTTCTATTATTTGCCAATATTTTCCATTATTTCGTTCAGATTTTTGTCATCATCTGTAAGGAAGATATTCTGATAATCAGTTTGAATTATGGGTGTTTGCTTTTCAAATTTTACGATACCCGCAGACCCATCTTCATATACATCTTTGAATGTTTTATTCTTAAGCTGTCTCGGGGGAACTGCATTGAAGATTGTTTCTATTCCTTCTTTATCAATTTTTTTTGTTGAATGAACTTGGATACTCAACTTACTGTCAAAAGAAAAATCAGTATCTACTTGCTTATAACATCTGAAGTCATTTAAATACAAACTGATAACCTTCTTGAGTTATTATAGTATAACGAATAGATTTGTTCACCTTAATAGCCGCATCATTCTTAATTTTAAGAAGCGAATTGATGATGTCAAAAATATCGTCTATCTCTTTTTTGTAAATATCGGCTTTGCCATTTTCGTGATGTGAGAGAGGGTTTAAAAGTAAATCTTTATAAAGTCTGATTTTTGTTAGTATCTCTTTGTCAAAGTGCAACTCATTAAAATAAGTATCCGTCTTTTGTAACAATTGTTCAAGCATTCTTGCAGTAAATAAATCTTTTCCTTTATTGGCTTCATATTTTAATTTTAATTCGGGGATGAAATTTATAAACCAACCTTCCAAAAAACTTCTTTGATAATTAACTGTTGCAGGATAGTCTTGGTTTTTAAAATGATCCTTAGCGATAGATAAGGGGTCTTTAGAAATCCGAATTAATGGCTTGTGTATTTCCTCTTCTTTAATCTCAAATACATCATAAAAAATCCATTCAGAAGCGTCATACTCCAAAGTAATTTTTTTCTTAGTAATATTAAAAAACGTTCGATCATGCGTTAAAACGAACAATTGATATTCCTTTTGATACTTATTCAAAATAAGCTCAAGAGCCTTTTCCCTATTGCTCATATCCAAGGATATAAGAAGATCATCCAAAACCAATAATTTCAATATTGCTTTTTCACTTAATCTTCTTTTAAGAATTGCCAAACGCATTGCCAAACCAACAGCTGTTAACCGTGCTTCATTAAGAAAAGAATGAGCTTTTTCTACTGCGTTTACCTCACCTTCATATTCAGGTATTTTTAACCACAAATGAAATTGCGGGGCTTCAAATCTTTTCACTCTCCATATGAAAGGTTCTTTCCGTGGTCGCTTTTTTTTTGTATCGTACTAATATTTTTTTTGCTCCAGTTCAATATGAAAAGTCATATTATATTTCAAGTCATCCTTTAAAATTGGATTTCCTTCTGTATTTATATAAGGATTAAGTTTTGCAAATCAGTATAAAACTTATTTACAAGAGATTTATAATCTGATAACTTATTTTTTTCAGGTTTAATGGTAATTTCTTCCCATTGTTTATTTGCACTGCTAATTGGAATGTCGCCTTCAGTTGCATTTTCAAAACTGAAAGGAGTAAATTTTAAATACGGGAACACAGCATATTTAAAAAATGGAAATAAATCAATATCATCTGAATGGGAAAAATTGTATAAACTAAGCAGACTGCGATAATTAATAAAGTCAGAAGCAAAATTTACTTCTTGGGCATCTGTATTTTTATTGATGGATGTATTATCGTGAGATACATAAAAGGGCGGCGTATCGTCTAAAAATGTGATTTGTATATATGGATCAACCCAATTTGGTGTACCGGGTTTCAAATGTATATTTACTAAACTTTCAGGGTCTGCGGCATCAAAATATTTTTTTATTTGCTTCACGTCTTCTTTATTCGCACATTGTAATAAAGTATATAATGCCCAATAAATAGAGGATTTACCGGCTCCATTTTCACCATATAACAATACGTGCTTACCTTCAACACTAATTGACTTTTCCAGCTTAGGGAAAAACTTAAAGTTTTGAATACTTATTTCACTGATATAACTTTCCTTATTTGGCATAACTATTAAGGGGAAGTGCTATTAATCCTTCTAAGAATGTCCTTACTGCGAATATTTGCAAGTATTATTTTATTTCTAATAGCGTTGTCTTGTTGCTGCAACCACTTATAAGTATCTCCGATTGTTTCAGCTTTACTTTTAATATCCTTCAAGTCTTTAATCGGATTGAAAATTGTTTTCTTATCTATTAGCTGCAATACATCGAGGTCTAAATCCTTCATATGCTGCTCAAAGTATAATTCATACACCATCATATTTAAAGCATCTTCAAAGACCGGAGCAATATTCATATTTTTTGTGTAGGGATTTACGTTGGGGTTCTTGGGATTGTTTAAAAATGTGAGATAGTCAAACATTATCTCAAACGGTTGTGTGTCTTTTATGTTTCTGATTGGTATTTTAACCAATGGTTCTTTGTCAATTTGAAATAATTTGCCCTGCAACTTTCCTTTAAACTTCAACCAGAAATAAATAAGTTTTGAATTAAGAATTGTTGTTAGATATTTTAAATTTATTCTGTCTGTTTTAATTACAAAATATGTTTGTGAAACAAAGCAGGCAAAATCTGTATAAGTAAAAAGTGGTCTTTCACACTTCCGCAATGACATAATCTTTTCTCCATAAAAAAATCTCTCTTCCCTTGCACGATGCAATCCATAAGGAGCAAAATCAGAAGTAATTATTTTTTTGAACCTGTCGAAATGTTTTTTAATGTTTGGATAATTCTTTATTGTTTTATTTATATCCGACCTTGTATATATAATCCACTCGCCTGTATCACTTTCTGCGAAATATCTTTTTAATTGACCTGTGGAATAAAATGGTTTAATTAATTCTTGCTCTTCTGTAGTAAGGCTTAAATCCATAAACTCTCTCGTGGAAATCTGAAATATTCCATCACCAACTTTAAAGTCATTACCTAACTTTTCTTGGTTTTTTTTATTGAGTTTATCTTGCGGTGTTGATATAAGCAAAATTGAACCATCCGTTGGATTACCGCTATTTAGCGTTGTTATAACTGGATTTTTGGGATTTTAGGTTTATTCATTATAGACAAGAATTTTTTTTTTACTCTTGATATTTTTAGATTTTGTGCTCTTGATTTATCTATCCCTATTGTATTATGTTTTATCAATTCATGGTGGGCGATGATATACTTTAGTTCTTGGAATAGGAATGATATTGACTTTAATTCAAATCTTAAACTTTCAATAATTGCATCTTCAATAAATACAAATTGTTTAATAATAACAATATATATAATTGCTGTATTTAGTGCTCCAAAATTAAACATCTTTATTATAGCAGTCGTTTCTGAAATTGTGTTTGTATTACATGTTTTAATTGTTGTAATCCTTAGAAGAATTTATTTAAACCGAAAACAAAAGAAGAATCTTGTCCCAACTCATATATAGTTACCAAAAATTAAGTATAAAAAATCTTTTTTAGTTATAAATATATTTATACAAAGCTTCCGCCGTTTTCCTGTCGTTACTTAAACGTGGTAATTTATTTTGCCCACCTAATTTTCCTATTGATTTCATGTAATCAATGAAGCCATTTTTACGTACAGGATGTATTTTAAGGGTTTCAAGAATATTTCCGGATATTAGGTCATCATAATAAATATTTTTTTTCCGTAAATTTTTATCAACATCCATTGAAAAACTATTTAAGTCTGCTGGTATTTCATCAAATTCTATAAACCATTCGTGAAAACTCTTTCCTTTCATTTGTGCAATTAAAGGTGCTACTGTAAATTCAATTATTTTAATACCAGCTTCATTTGCTGCACTGGTTAAAGCATGTTCAACTTCTTCAGCAATTACATGTTCGCCAAACGCAGAAATAAAATGTTTTGTTCTACCGGTTACTATAATTCTATATGGATTAATGCTTACAAATTTTATAGTATCTCCCAGGTTGTAGCTCCATAAACCTGCATTGTTACTTACAATCAAAGCATAATTTTCATTTGGCTTTACATCCTTAAGCGAAAGCCGTGTTGGATTTACGTTGAATATTTCGTTTGCAGGAATAAATTCATAAAATATACCTGAATTAGTATTTAATAAAAGTCCGTCAGATTGTTGATCATCCTGAAAAGCAAAAAAACCTTCGCTTGCAGGAAATAATTCTATTGTATCAATTTTTTTTCCAATGCTTTCAAATAAGCGTTTTTTATACGGTTCAAAATTTACACCTCCATAAACCAACACCGATAAATTTTTAAAAAGCTCACCAATTTTTTTTCCTGAAGTTTGCATAAGCCTGTCAAAATACATTTGCATCCAGGGTGGTATTCCGCTTATTAAAGTCATATCTTCTTTAATTGTTTCTTCAACAATTTTATCAAGTTTCAATTCCCAATCTTCAATGCAATTTGTTTCATAAGATGGTAATTGGTTACTTCTTAAATATCTTGGTATATGATGATTAACTATTCCGCTAAGCCTGCCGATCGGTATTCCTGCTACACGTTCTAATTCTGGTGAACCACTTAAAAAAATCATTTTTCCATTTGCAAATAATGAATTTCCGGTTTGCGCCATATAGCATAATAGTGCATTGCGTGCAGTATCTATATGATTAGAAATAGATTCTTTTGTAATAGGAATATACTTTACGCCACTTGTTGTGCCACTCGTTTTTGCAAAATAGATAGGCTTGCCTTTCCATAGAATGTTATGCTTGCCTTCTTTTATTTTTTCTATATATGGCTTGATGTCTTCATAATCGCGTATAGGAATTTGCTTCTTAAAATCATCATAAGATTGAATGGATTCAAAACCATGTTCTTTTCCAAACTCAGTATTTTTTGCAGATTTTACAAGCGATTTAAGAAGATTTTCCTGGTCTTCTACCGCCAACATCATCCATTTTTTTGTTTTATTATAAATGTAATTGGCAACCGGCTTTGCTAACAGAGATTTTAAATACATATTGCAAACAAGTAAGCAGCAAAAATAATATTAGCTTTCCTTTTAAAAATTTTAATGCTGTTTAATGGCTTAATTTTATAAATTTCTTTTCATAAATAATCTATTAAACATTACCTTTGCCCTCCCAAAAAATAGTAAGTTATGTTTGCGATAATAAAAATTTCCGGTCAGCAATTTAAAGTGAAAGCCGGAGAAAGCATATATGTGCCGCACATTGGTGGTAAAACCGGTGATAAATTAGAATTTTCTGAAGCATTGTTTGTTGAAAATGATGGAAAATTTTCTTTTGGAAAAGATGCTAAAGCAAATGTAAAGGCAGAGATTATAAACGAGTTGGTGAAAGACGAAAAAGTGATTGCATTTAAAATGAAAAGAAGAAAAGGCTTTCGCAAAAAGCATGGACACAGAACTCAACTTACTAAAATTAAAATTGAAAGCATCGCATAATTTTGAAAAGTACAATTGAGAAATTAAATATATTTTTCAATTTAAATTCATTAATTCCAAAATATTAATCATGGCACATAAAAAAGGTGAAGGCAGTGTAAAAAATGGCCGCGATTCGCAAAGCAAGCGTTTAGGCGTTAAGATATTTGGTGGTCAGCCTGTAATTTCAGGAAACATAATTGTTCGCCAAAGAGGAACTGTTTATCATCCCGGAAAAAATGTTGGTGTTGG
>CAXSDU010000075.1:6214-18017 GCA_964236165.1 uncultured Parafilimonas sp.
CACGTTATTTGCACTTACTAATGGTGTTGTTCAGTTTTCAAAAACAAGATTAAACAGAACAAATGTTTCTATTCTTCCTTTGGAAGTTTCTGCATAAAAATTATTTCTTTTACTGCAATTGTTTTGATGATGTAAAGATGTTATCCACTTTGTATGGATAATTATTTTGGTGTTTGAAATTAAAATATATAATTTAGTATAATATTTTTTTACTAACCATTAAATTTCAAAACTATGGCAACAGCAAAGAAAGCTGCAAAAAAAGCCGCTCCTAAAAAAGCTGCAAAAAAAGCCGCTCCTCCTAAGAAAGCTGCAAAAAAAGCTGCAAAAAAGAAGTAAGCAGTTTTTTTAAGTAGAATAAAATTAAGTCCCGAAATTTCGGGACTTTTTGATTTTATACGCTTACAGATAAATTGTTCTTTCTTTTTATTAAAATAAACGCTGTGGCAAAAAGCAGTAACCAAACTATTGCAGAGGCAATTGTTTCAATTGTTCTACTGCTATAAAATGAAGCCGGTTTAAATTCAAAACGAATTGAATGATTACCTGCCGGAATTGATAAGCCTCTTAACACATAATCTGTTCTTACAATCAGCGCTTCTTTATTATCTATATATGCTTTCCATCCACGATCATAATAAA
Source organism: uncultured Parafilimonas sp. (assembly GCA_964236165.1). Taxonomy (GTDB): domain Bacteria; phylum Bacteroidota; class Bacteroidia; order Chitinophagales; family Chitinophagaceae; genus Parafilimonas. Next base: position 6,857 of record CAXSDU010000075.1, read on the forward strand.
TTTCACTAAACACTGCAAACTCATTAGTACTATTGTTACTTGAATAAGTAATTACATCGTTATCATTTTTTATTAATTGAATTTTTGCAGTGCTATCATACGCAGGCGCTGTAGTAATATTATTTTTTTCTGCTTGTTCAACAATAGCCGTATCAGCAGGATTATTTTTATCCAATGCTTTCATTGCAGCGGCATCATCTTTTACATATTCAATATCTTTTACAAACCAACACGCACCTAACACGCCGGGGTTCTGTTGTACTTCAGGCTGACCTTGTGCATTTTTTGTAATTACATATTTTGCATTAAGCATGTTAAGCACATTAATATTTAATTTATTACTTAACTGGTAAGTAATTAAATCCTGGTATATAGCAAGCTTTGCAGGATGATAACCGCCGATTGAATTATGAAAATAAGATGTAAGCGCATCGTTGAATGTCTCACTTGGTGCAACAATATTAAACACCCGGTAATAGCCTGTATCCTGCAATATTTGCTGATCCGTTGGTGATGGAGAAAAATTTTGAGCATTCTGATCATCCTGCGATTGAAAAGAATCATCATTAAAATATCTTCTTCCTTCTGCCAAAACATCTATAGAACTTAATAATAAAATTGCAATAAGCGCATACGATGCCTTTAATTTATTTTTTATATACAGCCACAAACAGGCAAATGCAAGTGCGATAAAAATTAATGAGCGAATAATATCAGCACCAAATAAAGATTGCCGGTCTGCTTTTAATGCAGTGTATGCAGATTGAATTGCGGCTGATTGATTTTTATCGTTTTGCTGATTAATTACATTTTGTATCTGGCCTGCTTCTGAACCTTTATACTCGAAGCTTGAATACATCATTAACAGAATTAAAAAAACACCAATCATTGCAAGACCGCTTAGTTTTAATTTTTTCCATACAAATGCTTTATCAGTTTCAACAAAAAATAATTGCTGTAATGTTAGTACTGATAATAACGGAAATAATAATTGCGGAATAACCAGCGTATAAGTTGGTACTCTGAACTTATTATATAAAGGAAGATGATTAAAAAGAAAATCATTAAACGCCGGAAAATTTCTTCCCCAACTCATCATGATTGCTAAAATACATGCAGCCAACATCCACCATTTATCAGTACGTTTTAAATAGATCATTCCAAATAAAAATAAAAAGCAAATAATAGCACCGAGATAAACCGGACCTGAAGTGAAGGGCTGACTTCCCCAATACAATCCGCCGAACTGATTGGCTGTTTGTTTTGCAAAATTTACTGCATCATCTTCAGATGCACCTTGCGTGGTTGCAAGTTTTGCAAGGTTAGAATTTTTACTTATTTCATTTACTCCGGAAACACCACCATAAACATTCGGAACAAGAATTGAAAACACTTCAGGCTTTTCAAAGCTCCATTGAAATGCATAATCAATTGGCAAACCTGTTTCGCTTCCGGTATTTGTTTTTGTTGTTGAATCAAGATTAAGCACACCATTACGCATAGTGGCTTTTGAATAATCATACGTTGTTGCAATTATCACAAGATTGGATGCAATTCCTATTATGCCGGTTATGGCAAGAATGGCGAATTATTTAATGATATGTTTATAATCTTGTGCGCGTATCCATTCAAATAAATAATAAACCGTCATGAACGCAACAACGATCAAAAGATAATACGTTACCTGCAAATGATTCATGGCTACAAGCAAGCCTGTAAACAACGCAGTTAATGCCGCACCGGCTAAATATTTCTTTTTATAAATAAGCAATATGGCACCTAATAATGCCGGCATATAAGCCATTGCCTGTACTTGCGTTTCGTGTCCCGCGACAATTAATATTGAACTGAATGATGCATACGCATACGCAAGCGAACCTAAAATTCCAATCCGGTAATCAACGCCAAACACCTGGCTTAAAAAATAAAAACCTATACACAACAAAAAGAAAAACAACATTGGTTTTCCAAGACCGATAGGAAAAACCTTACCATCTATCGGAGTTAATGTAAAAACTTTATGCAGGTAAATTATATTAAACGGGTTTTTTGGATCCATTGCAATCTGGTAAGCAGGCATACCACTAAACATTCCATTAGTCCACAATGGATAATGCCCATGTGTTTCGTTATACTTCATGGAATTTTCTGCCATGCCTTTCCAGTGTATTACATCACCCTGCTGCAACACTTTGCCTTGTATTGCTGGTTTACAATAAACCAATGCAACAATTAAAAAAACTCCAATCGCGAAGAAATGTGATGTAATTTTTTTCATGCATGAATATTAAGTGGGGCAAACGTACAAAATGTAATAATGTTTATTTGGTAAATAATTCGCGAAATCTTGCAAGGTATTTTCCTATTATATCAAACTCAATATTTGCGACTGAACCATTTTTTATTGAATTGATATTTGTATGCTGATAGGTAAACGGAATGATAGCAACTTTAAAACTATTAACGGTAATATCAAATGCGGTAAGCGAAATTCCGTTTAAGCAAACAGAACCTTTTTCAATAATAAGATGTGTAAACTCTGTAGGTATTTGAAAACGATATTCCCAACTGCCTTTCTTTTCTTCTACATCAATACACGTTGCAACTGCATCAACATGCCCCTGCACAATATGCCCGTCAAGCCTTCCATTCATTTGCATGCAGCGTTCTAAATTTATACTATCATTTTTTTTAAGATTGATGAGCGTTGTTTTTGAAAGTGTTTCTTCAATTGCAGTAACACGGTGTATGTTTTCTGTAACGGCTTCAACCGTTAAACAAACGCCATCATGACTTATACTCTGATCTACTTTTAGTTCATTTGATATAGGCGAAGAAATCCAGAAGCTTTTGTTTGAGCCATTCGTTTCAACCGAATTTATTTTTCCTGTTACTTCAATTATTCCTGTAAACATTTTTTAAAATTACACTTGAGTGTGAAGTTATTTTTTACCGCCGCCATCTTTTTTTGGCATAACAGCTTTAGGTTTATTAGATGTATCAGCAGGTTGTTTATTGTTATTATTTTTATTGTTTGACGCAGGCGGTTTTGTGTTATCATTCACGGGTTTTGCATCTTCACCTGTTGGTGTTTGATCTTCATTATCCAAACCTTTTGTATTACTTTCCGGTGCAATATTTTGCGGATTGGTATTATCATAACCCTGTTCATAATCCTGCGACTGACCATTACCTACATCATTACCCTGCGCGCCTAAACTATTCTGCAAATCATTTGTATAATCATAATTTGGTTCATCTATACCAACATCGGGTTTTGTAAAATCAGGTTTATCAGAATAAGCCAATGTTTTATCGTGCTCAACTTTATTATAGAAATATGCCCACACCGGTAATGCTGCAGAAGCGCCTTGTCCATTTGTTGTGCTGCTAAAGCGAATAAAGCGATCATCGCAACCAGCCCAAACACCACATAGCAATTGTGGCGTATAACCCATAAACCATGCATCACTATTATCATTTGTGGTTCCTGTTTTTCCTGCAATCGCGCCATCAACGCCATAGCTCCACATTCTTCTGCCTGTGCCCGATCTTACAACACCTTCCATCATACTTATAATGTAATACGCAGTTACATCACTGATGACTTCTTTGCGTTGCGGTGTGTACGTTGCAAGCACATTACCGTTCTTATCTTCAATGCGCGTTATATACATTGGCTTTACATTAAAACCTCTGCCGGGAAACATGCTGTAAGCCTGCAGCATTTCGTACAAAGAAATTTCACAGGCACCTAAAGCAATAGAAGGATAGGCCTCCATTTTAGAAGTTTGCACATTACAGGTTTTCAAAAATTGAATAAAACGTTGCGCGCCCTGTGCATCGTTTGAACCACTAAGTTGTTTCATAATATATGCTGTAGCGCAGTTGCGGCTCCACATTAATGCAGCGCTCATTGGCATTGTGCGGCCGGTACATGATGCACCCGTTGCAGGCACTGTGCCATACTGACCAAAACTTTGCTGCACATCTTCCACCATTGTGTTTGGCGTAAAGCCTGCATCTTCAATTGCCAAGCTATATAACAATGGTTTTATAGTTGAACCAACCTGTCTGCGCGTGTTTATGTTTACATGATCAAACTTGTATGTTTTAAAATCTATGCCACCAACCCATGCTTTTATATCGCCCGTTAAAGGATCCATTGCCATAAAACCTGTCTCAAGCATTTGACGATTATACTTGATGGAATCATAAGGCGTCATCACCGTATCTTTTTGCCTGCTATCATTCCAAGCAAAAACTTTCATTGGTGTTTTTACAAAAAATGTTTTATGTATATCATCATCAGATAAACCGGCTTCTTTTAAATTCTTCCAGCGATCACTTACTTTCATTGCTGCTTCCAAAACATTTTCATGTCCTTTCCAAACTGTACCTTTTTTTATATCGGGTTGTGTGTTGAGAATTTTTTGCATATAGCTCATGTGCTTTGCTACAGCCTCTTCAGCATACAATTGCATCTTAGGATTAATAGTTGTATAAATCTTTAATCCATCTTTATACAAATTATAATTTCCGCCACCTGGTTTTTTGTGATCCTTACACCACCGCTTCATGTCTTCACCCAACACCATTCTAAAATATGGTGCGAGCCCGGCATTCTCATTTAGTTTTTGATAATTAAGTTCGATGCGTTGTGGTTTTATTTTATCTGCATCTGCTTCACTTAAATAATTATTCTTCACCATTTGATCAAGCACCGTATTTCTTCTGTCCTGCGAATATTTAGGATAGGTGCGCGGATTATAAATAGAAGGCGCTTTAAGCATTGCAATTAAAGTTGCAGCTTCTGCAACATTTAAGCGATCTGGTTCTTTACCGAAAAAAGTTTTTGCAGCATTGCGAATGCCATACACATTATCACTAAACGGAACAGTATTTAAATAGATAGTAAGAATTTCTTCTTTAGTAAAATTGCGTTCAAGCTTTATAGCAATAATGCCTTCTTTTATTTTTTGTGGAATGCGCTTAAAAATATTTGAGCTATACTCTGTAAAAAGATTTTTTGCTGTTTGCATAGTAATTGTGCTTGCGCCGCCTTCACCGCCTAAAGAAAAAACAGCACGTGCCAATGAACGCGGATCAACACCGTTGTGTTCGTAAAAGCGTTCATCTTCTGTTGCAACCAATGCCTCAACAACATACTTACTTATATCACTATATTTAACATTTACTCTATCCTGCAAATAATATTTTCCCATTAATGTTCCATCATCTGCATATACCTGGCTTGCCTGTGATGCCGATGGATTTTGCAGTTCTTCAATAGATGGCATTTTACCCAACAAACCCAAATCTGCTGCAGCAATTATAATAATTACAAGTGCAAGCCCTATAAAAAATAAACTCCACAAAATGCGGATTGCTTTTTTTATTCCGGAAGTTCTGCTTTTGCCTTTTATAACTTTTTTACGCATGATTTAATTTAAAATTTTCCGGGTAAAATTTTTTCAATTAAAGATTTATAACCTTGTAAATCTTTTGTATCATTTAATATATCAAGATTAGGCTGACTGATAATTGTAAAGCTGTATTTATCGGATTTCAGCCATGGAATTATAACGCCCGGTGCTTGTGGTTTTACTTTATTCACATAAATTAATGCAGAAGCTGCATCGCTAAACGGGCCAAGCAATACAATATTCAGGCTATCATTTAATTTAGCCGAAGTAACAGTTATCTTCTGATTAAAAAAATTCATTTGATTGTAACGATTAAATGCATTACGCGTTTCGTTTGCATAAACAGGATCAACCTTATTAAGTAATATGCCTACAAACTGTTGATCTGATGCATTGAACACGTAAGTTTTTATGGCGCCTGTAATAGTTTTCATCGTATCAAGCTGTGGTGTTGCAACTTTTTCTACCGGCTTTGATACAACAGAATCTCTTTTAATTTCAGACTTCTTTTCATTGAGATTTTCTACAGGATTTAGATTTACAACAGGCGCCGGTTCATCATCAGGTAATCTTGTAATTTTTAAATTGGTGAGATAAGATTCTATTTCACTGCGATGTCTTAAAACATCAATCATAGTTTTTGCTTTTTCTGCAAGCGGAGATTCTGCAAACTGATCTGACAAAATTGTAAGTTTTCCAATAGCCGTGCTGTCTTCACGTTTCGATACATAATATATTGATTCTATATAAAGCAATTGTGGTGTCCAGTGCGAACTTCCATAAACACTATCTGCCTGCGCCTGAGCTGCTTTTGCCTTATCAAAATTTCCTTCAATAAATAAATTATAAACATTTTCGTATGCGGTTGTTGCAGAATCTTCTGGTTGTTCTTTTTTATTTAATGAAGAATGAGCTAGCAACTTTGCATAAGTGCCATCTTTAAATTTTGTATTTAAAACAGTTAATGCTGAATCTGCTGAAAACTTTTTACCTAATTTATTATAACAATAATACAAGCCTGCTAAAGATTCTTCAAGATGTTTATTATCGGGAAAGCGTTTGTTTAAAGAATCGTATGATGCAATGGCTGCATTATATTCTTCTAACTGATTTTGGAATTGCTGTCCGTTACCAAACAAAGCTTCAATAATTTTTTCATTTGAAGATTTTATTTGTTCATCTGTAAGTGGCACATCAGCAAGTAAAGCATCGTAACTTATTTCACCAGTTCCTCCAGAAATTTGTTGATTAGGATCCCTGCTCATAACATCAGCAGAAGAATCAACTACATGATCCGGATCTAAACCACCTGTTGCCTGTTGGGCAATCTGTTTATTTATGGCATCAAGGCGTTGCCAGTTATCAACGTTAGGTCTGTTGCCCCACGCAACATGAAAATTATTTACACCAGATGATTTTAATGTGGCATTATTAAAATACCAATCGCCTTTTGCGTTCGATGCAAAAAGATCGGCAGGCGATGTATTACTATTTATGCCAGGAATACTTAAAGCCTGTACGGCCGGATTTATGAAAATAGCTGTGTCAACATCTTTCAAACCCTGTGCTTTTCTTAATTGTCTTACAGTTTTTTTAATGAGTGCAATACGTTGCGATTCAGACATGTGTGCTACAACCTGCAAGCTATCCTGATTATGAATTGTAGTAAGATTACCGGCGATTATTTGTAAAGCTGTAAGTCTTAAGGTTAACCGTTGCTGATCGATCGAATCTCTAAGACTTCCTAAATCAACGCTGTCATAAGAATTTTTAGCAAGAATATAATCAGGCTTATCATAGCTTACATCTCCCAGCAACATAAACGAAAGACTTCTTTGCACAGGATTATCTGTATTATATTTTATACTCTTTTTTAAAAAAGTATATGCATTTGTATAATCTTTATTTTCTGTTTCTAATTGTGCAGCTTTATAATAAATTAAATCGCGGTAGCCAATAAATTTATCTTTTTGTGCAAGATGTAAAAGGCTTGCAATTTTTTTGTCATTGGTGTTTGATGAATCACCAGAAGCCTCAACAGCATTTAAGTTAGCATATATTTCCATTATTGGATCAACAGTATGCTGCGCGCTGCGCGCAAAATATTTTTGTGCATTTTCATTTGAGCCAGATACCATATATAACTGTGCAGTTAAATATTCACGCCTTGCTTTTTCCTGCCTGTCATCATCTAAATCTGTTGCCTTGCTTAAATGATAAGCAGCGCTATCATAAATTTTCTCTTGGTAAAATAAATAACCCAGTGTTTCATGCAGTTCTGGTTGTAACCGTTCCGGAAAATTAGGATCGCTTCTTAATATTTCAAGTATTGCAGAAGCTTCATATTTTTCACCTGCATCCATATAATTTTTTGCAACCCAAATAAGATCTTCATTTCTGCGCGCGGGCTTTGATAATATTTCCTTTAAACCTTTCGGCTCTTTTGTGGCAACAGTAAATTCTGTTCCGCTTGCATTGCTTCCTATCGGAATATCATAACCCTGATCTTTTGGTGCGAAGGCATAATTTATATATAGAAAAACATGTTCCGCCGAATCAAAATTTTTACGCAGGTAATATGCTTTTCCCATTAAAAAATACAAATCATCTACCCAATCGCTTCTAAGATCGTGCAATAAGATACCGGCATTGCATTTATAAATTACACTATCTATATCAGGATCAGTTGCTGTTAAATCCAAAGAATAATTATAGTAAGGAAGTAACTGGGTGTAATCGTCTTTGGTGCTTTGTTTTGCTCTGTTTATAATTTCATTAATTCTATTGTTGGCATTAAAATAATAATTATAATGTGTAATAGTGTTTTGAAAAAACTTTTTGCCTTTACCTATCTTTCCTTCCTTTGTTTTTTCTGAACCTAAAGTGCGGTTTTCATACTTAGCCGGTTTCTTAAGATCAATGGTTGTACCGGGTTGCGCATTTACAAAAGTTGCCACCTGCATCAACAAAAAAAACAACAATAAATTTCCGGCAATTCTCATGCGGCAAATATTCATATTATTTAACTCAAATCAGCCTCAAATATTTTAAAATTAGCGTTATTTTTCCGCACAAGATGCAAGCTTTGTAAACGCTACCTTTGATTTAAAGGCATATGTCGAAATTAAATGACAACACAACATTAAAAAGATTACGCAGCCGCTACAGGCTTGTAATTATGAACGATGATACTTTTGAAGAAGTAATAAAGTTCAGGCTGTCAAGAATAAGCGTTTACATAGTCTCCAGCACGGTGTTTTTGTTGTTGGTTGGCTTAACCGTTGCTTTACTCGTTTTAACACCACTAAAATTTTATATACCTGGTTATGGTAAAAAAGAAAACAGAACTGAATTGCAATTATTGAAAATGCGTACTGATTCTTTACAACAGGCGCTCGAATACAAACAGCAGTATCTTGATGGAATAAAAAAAGTTTTAGGGGTTGATAAATCAATGCCGCGTGATACTACTACACTAAAAGTTTCCAACGCAGAAATTTCTAATGACTGATAACAACAAACAAAAAAATACTTCAAACAAAAATCTTCTTATTCAATATGCAAGTTTAGGTGCGCAATTGCTCGCAGGTTTAATTATTACTGTTTTTGCAGGATATTGGATTGATAAAAAGATAAATCTTTCTTTTCCTATTTTTATTTGGCTCTTGCCACTGATTGTAATTATAGGCATGATATTAAAAGCTGTTAGTGATACTTCTAAAAAAGAGAAATGAATAAAAATATAACCCGGTTTTTTAAGCCGGTAATAATTTTCTTTATAATTATTTCAGTTTTGATTTTAGTTTTTGCGGGCTGGCTTGATAAAAATAAAATTGATCATTCAGTTTTATTTTATGCAAATTTTATATTGCTTGTTCTGATTATTATAACAGGTTTTTTACATATTAAAGCAGTTGCAAATAATAACCCATACGCTTTTGTAAGAAGCATAACAATGAGTGCATTTCTTAAATTGATAGTAATTGCTGTATCAGTTTTAATTTATTTAAATACTGCGGGCGAAAATAAAAGTATTTATGCAGTGGGCGCTGCAATGATGCTGTACATTATTTATACAATTTTAGAAGTAAAAGGAGCAATGCAATTAAACCGTAAAAAAAATGCCGAAAGTTGAACATCCTTTACATGCGCTTAATGAATACTTACCTGACAATAGTTTTGAACAGGTAGCAGATTATCTACAGCTTTATAAAGTGCACCTTACTTTAACAAAGCAACGACAATCTGTTTTGGGTGATTACAGAAATGCAGTGCATGGAAAAAATCATCGTATAAGTATTAATAGCAATCTTAATAAATTTTCATTTTTAATTACACTGTTACATGAGCTTGCGCATTTGATTGCGTTTGAAAAATTCAGTAACCGTATTCAGGCACATGGCAAAGAGTGGAAATCTGTTTATAAAAATTTGCTGGCTGATTTCGTTTCAAAAAAAATATTTCCTGCAGATATAGAACATGTTTTATATCAATCAATGCAAAACCCGGCGGCAAGCAGTTGTGCGGAAGAAGGTTTGATGCGTGTATTACGTAAGTATGATAATAAAAAAGAAGGTATTGTTTTAATTGAGGATTTATCTGCAAATAGTTTATTTAAAATTGATGATGAAAGAGTTTTTCAAAAAGGTGATAGATTACGCAAACGCTTTCGTTGCACTGAAAAAAAAACAGGACTTGTTTATTTGTTTAATCCTGTTTATGAAGTGAAAATTGTGAAATAAAATTGTTGCACTAACAAAATTTTTAAGCAACTGCTTTCTTTACTAAATCAGCAGCTTCACTTAAAAGAATTGCGGATTCAACTTTTAACCCGCTTTCATCAATTAGCTTTTTTGCTTCTTCAGCATTGGTGCCTTGTAAGCGAACAATAATTGGTATGTTGATGTTGCCCATTTTTTTATAAGCATCAATTACGCCTGCAGCAACTCTATCGCACCGTACAATACCACCAAAAATATTTATAAGAATAGCTTTTACGTTTGGATCTTTTAAAATAATTCTGAAACCTGCTTCAACCGTTTGTGCATTGGCTGTACCACCAACATCTAAAAAGTTTGCAGGCTCGCCACCGCTTAATTTAATCATATCCATTGTTGCCATTGCAAGTCCTGCGCCGTTAACCATGCAACCAACATTACCATCTAACTTTACAAAATTCAAATTGTATTTACCTGCTTCTACTTCGGTTGGATCTTCTTCAGAAATATCGCGCAACGCTTCAAGATCAGAATGACGCATCAATGCATTATCATCTAAATTCATTTTACAATCAACTGCAATAATTTTTTCATCACTTGTTTTAAACAAAGGATTTATTTCAAGCATGCTGCAATCAAAACCAACATAGGCATTATATAAATTTGTAACAAACTTTACGCAGTTCTTAAATGCTTCGCCGCTTAATCCAAAATTGAAAGCAATCTTGCGCGCCTGGAAAGCCTGTAAGCCGCCGGAAGGATGCACCCATTCTTTAAAAATTTTATCAGGCGTTTCATGTGCCACTTTTTCAATTTCTACTCCGCCTTCTGTGCTATACATTATAACATTTTGACCTTTCGTCCTGTCAAGTAAAATGGAGAGATAGAATTCTTTTGTAGGATTTGGGCCGGGATAGTATACATCTTGCGCAACCAGTACTTTATTTACTTTTTTACCAGCTGGTCCCGTTTGAATTGTAACCAATGTGCCACCTAAAATATTACCGGCAATAGTTG
>CAXSDU010000076.1:0-17899 GCA_964236165.1 uncultured Parafilimonas sp.
ATGAGTTTTCGGGATTTTGCTATAAAATTTATCAGCCATATCCGAAAAAATTTTGGTGGGTCGGGTCTGAGCGGCCACTTTTCCATTTCGGAGAAACAGCAATTCAAAAGTCAGAAGGACAAAGATTAGTCCTTTTAACCGGCGGCGAAAAGGATGTCTTAGTTCTTATATCACATAATTTTAATGCAATATGTCTCAATAGTGAAACTCAGGCTGTTTCAGTAGAAATGCATGAAAAATGGAAAGAGCAGAACTATCATATTGCAGTACTATATGATCTTGATGATACTGGAACTACTGAGGCAAAAAAGATTGAAAAGCAATTTGGATATCCAAACATTATACTTCCACAATCACTTAAAGACAAGGGTGGTAAAGATGTGTCAGATTTCTTTAAAAATGGTGGAACTACAGAAGAGTTACAGATATTAATTGATACGGCGGTTAACAAAAAGAAAGAAATACAGACTTTAGTTAGTAGACTATCAATGCGTACTGCAACGCAGCGTTTAAACGATGCTAAGAATCTGCCAGAGATAAAACCATATTTAGACGTATTGTTTCAAAGCAATGAGTTCGTAATATTATTTGGAGATACAGGAAAAGGTAAAAGTATACTTGCCGTAGGCTTGGCAAATTCAATTAGTAAAGGTGAAAACTTTTTGGATTAGAAAATCAAAATGAGCCACAAATAGTTTTGTATTATGATTTTGAGTTGTCGGATAAACAATTTGAAAAGCGCTATCGAGATGATAATGGTCTATTGTATATGTTCAATGATAATTTATTCATAGATAATGTTGATTTATCAAACATTGATTTTTCTAAAAAACATTCGTTTGAAGATCACATAATTGAATTAATCCGCACTCAAGTTGAAGAAACAAAAGCCACCGTAGTGATTGTTGATAATATAACATTCTTGGTTACACAGTCACCTGAAGATGGTCAGGTTGCTATGAATTTAATGAAACATTTAAAGCAACTTAAATCTGACCTAAATCTTAGCATCCTTGTTCTTGCTCATACTCCAAAAAAATTTGGCGCAACAGGTATAGGGCTTCCTGACTTAGCTGGTAGTAAACACTTATCAAATTTCGCCGATAGCGTATTTGCTATAGGAGCGTCTAAACGTGATAATAATCTTAGGTATCTAATTCAAGTGAAGCCTAGCCGTTCAGGTGAAGTTAAATATGATTCTGAAAATGTACTTATATGTGAAATTCAAAAACAAGAAGCCTTATTAACATTCATTGCCAAAGGCTTTGGAAAAGAGATTGAGCACCTTGCTTCAATGGATCAGGAATCGGAGGCAGAGTTGATACAACAAGCAAAGGAACTTCAACAGCAAGGCAAAACTATACGTGAGATAGCTGATGTGCTAAAGACAGTAAGCAAATCAACTGTGGGGCGATGGCTAAAAACTTAAGATATAAGCTCATCCATTATACATATATTTAATTTTTATAATGTAAATTCTTGAAAATTACTTTATTTCTAATTAATTCAAATACTTCGCTGCGAACCGCTTCACGCGTATTAATATTCTCAAATATGGATTCGAGGTTTTTTAATTTATATTTTCTATTATATTCCTTTGTAAAATCTTCTATGAAGTCCACCATAGTATGGGTTGTTTTCCAGTCAATATTATTTTCAGGGATTTGTTTTTTGATTACTTCTTCAAGCTCGTTTAAAATAATTTTCCCAACATTTCTGGTTAAACACAGATGTTTAATCCACTCTGAAACATTTTCAAAATGCACTTGATCAGTTACAGTACAGCGATAAACGTATGTGCTAACTTTCGCTAATTGATTAATAGGTATTTTGTAAGTTTCTTTCGATAATTTAATTTGTAAACTATTATTAATAATATTCATTTTTAATAATTTAAATATATTTATTTATAATATACAAATATACGCAATTATTTTGTTTGGCAATTTTCCCTCACATTTTGCATAAAAAACAATTAAAACATTATTCATATTTGAGTATCTCTACAAAAAAATTAATATATTTATTTAAATAAATTAAATATATTTGTAAACAGAAGATTTCTACAACGATAAAAAAATGAATAAGATAATACGGGAAATTGCAGATATTCGATTTGGTTTGTACACCCAGCCCGAAACTTCAGGTAAGGTTGCTTATCTCCAGCTTCGCCAGTTTAATGACGAGGGCAGATTACTATCCAAAGCACATGACTTCATAAATATAACTAATAAGACTAAGGGTCATCTACTAAAGGATGGAGATGTGTTATTCGTTGGAAAGGGTAATCGTTTATTCTCCTGGTGTTACCGTGAGAGTGAGGGACCTTCTATTGCATCTTCAATCTTTTTTGTACTTCGTCCAGACCTTAAGTTTATCTACCCGGAATACTTAGCTGCTTTTTTGAATGCACCCCAAGCTAAAGCTGCCTTTCAACAACTGGGTAGCGGTACCAACATTTTTTCAATCCGAAAATCTGAATTAGGAGCATTTCAACTACCCATCCTACCAATGCAACAACAAAAAAGAATAGCGGCATTGGCAGAACTGCACCTGCAGGAGATAGACCTGGCTCAACAGTTAATTCTTCAAAAACAAAATCTATATACAGCAATCATTTCAAAACTGATAAAATAATTATTATGGAAAAAAAACACACACAAAAAGAGATCAATGGTATTATTTGGAAAGCCTGCGATACATTCAGGGGTACCATAGATGCTACTCAATACAAAGATTATGTGTTAACCATGCTCTTTGTAAAGTATGTAACGGATGTATGGAAAGATAAAAAAGCAGTGTACGCTGAAAAATATAATAATGATACAGTGCGTATTGAAAGAACATTGCGTAACGAACGCTTTCAGGTACCTGCAGAAAGTTCTTTTGATAGCCTGTTTGAGCATCGTAATGAAACCAATCTTGGAGAGCTAATCAATATTTCATTAGAAAAGTTGGAAGATGCAAACCGCAGCAAGCTGGAAAGAGTGTTCCGCAATATTGACTTTAATAGTGAAGCAAACCTTGGGCAAACTAAAGATCGAAACCGTCGTTTAAAAAACTTGTTGGTTGATTTTTCTGCTTTGGATCTTCAACCGTCACACCTTGAAGGCAATGATATTATTGGTGATGCTTATGAATTCCTGATAGCACAATTTGCCAGTGATGCAGGCAAGAGGGCAGGCGAGTTTTATACACCCGGTGAAGTTTCTACGCTCTTAGCAAAATTGGTTGATCCACAGCCCGGTAATCGTATTTGTGATCCTGCATGTGGCTCTGCTTCCTTATTGGTTAAAGTTGCTCGTGAAGTGGGCAGTAATAATTTCTCTTTGTACGGTCAGGAAAACAACGGCAGTACCTGGGCACTGGCTCGTATGAATATGTTTCTGCACGAAATGGACAATGCAACAATTGAATGGGGCGATACCTTAAACAACCCACGCTTGTTAGAAGGTGATCAGTTAATGAAGTTCCATATTGTTGTTGCCAATCCGCCTTTCTCATTAGATAAATGGGGTGCAGAGGATGCACTTGCAGACCAGTTTACCCGGTTTCATCGTGGGGTACCACCAAAAAGTAAAGGCGACTACGCATTCATAACACACATGATTGAAACCACCTATGAAGACGTAGGTAAAGTAGGTGTAATTGTACCACATGGTGTATTGTTTAGAGGCAGCAGCGAAGGCAAAATAAGAGAGCAGTTAATTAAAGAGAATTTGCTGGAAGCTGTCATTGGCTTGCCATCTAACCTGTTCTTTGGTACCGGTATTCCGGCGGCTATTCTCATTTTCAACAGGGGCAAGGGTGACAACAAAGATGTTTTATTTATTGATGCCAGCAGGGAGTATCAGGAAAGTAAAAACCAAAACCGGTTGAGGGAAGATAAAGACATTAAACACATTGTTGATACTTACAAAGCATTTAAAGCAGCAGCGCCTTTAGTGACCGAAGAAGGTGTTGTGGTAGAAGAGAAGTATGCTTACAGGGCAACGCTGAAAGAGATGGAAGAAAACGATTACAACTTAAACATACCACGATATGTGGACACGTTTGAAGAAGAAGCACCGATTGATATAGCCACAACTCAGGCAGAAATTGTCAGGTTAAAAACCGAATTAGCAGGTGTAGAAATTCAAATGGAAAATTATTTAAAAGAATTAAACCTAATATAACATGCTTACACAAGAACAAAAAATACAGTTTAATGAAATTTTGGAAGAACTTGGTAACACACTGGATATTTCAGAAGTGCAGTTTGATGCTGCCGTAAAAAGCTATAAAGCAGTTGGTACTTGGCTTTGTGATAATGGTTCGTTACTGAAACCTTATAACCCCACTATAAAGCCTCAAGGTTCTTTTTTACTTGGAACAACCATCCGACCGTATGATGAAAGCCATGACCTGGATATAGATTTGGTTTGCGAGTTATCAGGTAAAAATGATTGGTGGACACAAAAGAACCTTAAAGATATTGTCGGTGAACAACTTGAAAGTCATAAAACGTATGAAAGCTTATTAGATGAAGAAGGAAGAAGGTGTTGGACCTTAAGATACAGGGAGAACTCGGAGAAAAATGATAAGTATCACATGGATATACTTCCCGCTGTAATTGCATCCGGATATTCGGTACTTCTCGAAAAATCTTTTTCAAACGTGACTACAAACGGCGTAGAGCACCTTGCAATTAGTATCACTGATACCGAAGAAGATAATTACGAAACAGAACGGAGACCGGAATATTGGTTAAAGAGTAATCCATTTGGTTATGCAAAATGGTTTATTGACCGAGCTACTGTTCAAGGCGTCAAATTGTTTTCGCTTAATGAGGCTGTAAAGCCGGTACCAAGGTTCCAGAAGGGTAGAATGCCACTGCAAAGAGTAGTTCAAATTCTTAAGCGCCATAGGGACATGACGTTTAAGGATGATAAAGAGAAACCTATCTCAATAATCATTACAACCCTTGCTGCTTATGCCTATAGAAAGCAGCAGAATGTTTTAGAAGCGTTGATTGATGTGATTGACAGAATGCATCTTTTCATAAAAACGAAACAAGACCCATATACAGGGGAATATTTCAGATGTGTTGAAAACCCTGTGATTGAGTGCGAAAACTTCGCAGATAAATGGAGAGAAATTTCGGCTAAGGAGAAAAAGTTTATGGACTGGTTGAAGAAAGTAAAAGAAGATATTTCTAATGCCACAATTCAGCGGGGTAGCCAAAATATCATGGAGAGTTTGTCTAAAGCATTTGGTGAACCAGAGATAACAAAGACTTTCAGCAACATTGGCAACAGGGCAAAATTATTAACTGAGCAGGGTGCAAATCGTTTTGATGTAAAGGCAGGCATTATAGCGGGTGCAGCAAATGCAATTAAACCACACAGTTTCTATGGCGCAAAAGATTAAACCTTTGCCAATCGCAGTGCAGGCAATGAATATTAAAAGGGTATTCTCTGATAGCAAGGTAGCAACACTTCACGATCAGCAATTAACCTGGACATATACGATTACACCATCTCCCTTAGGCGATGAATATAAAGTGAGGCTGGTTTATCATCTTTCACAAGCTCCAAAGATTTATGTTGTTGAGCCGAAGCCATTGGCATTGGCGAAGGGAAAAGCAAAGTTGCCGCATTGTTATGATCAGTCAGAACAGCGTCTTTGTCTTTGCTATCCGGATGGTAAGGAATGGAATAAAACGATGTTGCTTGCTAATACGGTAATACCATGGACATACGAGTGGCTGTATCATTATGAAATTTGGTTAGGAACTGGAGAATGGACGGGTGGCGGTGTACACCCTCAAAATAATTTACCAAAAAAACAAAACGACAATGATTAGTTCTGATAAACATGGCTATAAGCATACAATTTTAGGATGGATACCAAAAGAATGGGATGTAAAACATTTTGAAGATGTTGCTGATATCGATAAGTTTTGTTTGAATGGGAATACACCTGAAGATTATTGCTTTGAATATATTTCTCTTTCAGATGTAGATAGTGAACATTTTGAAATAACTACTTCTAAACAAGTTTATAAAACAGCACCATCAAGAGCAAGAAGGGTGGTATCTAAAGGTGATATACTGATGTCTACGGTACGACCAACTCTTCAAGGATTTACATACATTAAGGACGATGTAAAAAATTTGATTGCATCTACAGGATTTGCAGTAATTACTCCTAAAGAAGAGGATGGTGAATATATCTACCAATATTTATTTAGCCAATACATTGCTAAACAATTTTATCAGCTGCTTGTCGGGTCAAACTATCCGGCTATCAACTCATCGGACGTAAAGAAACTAAAAGTTATACAGCCTACTTTAAGGGAACGTCAGAAAATAGGTTCTGTACTTTCTACATTAGGTGAAGCAATCACAATTATACAGCAACTCGTTGTCCAACTGAAACAACGTAATAAAGGATTGATGCAGCAATTACTTTCAGGCAAGAAAAGGTTGAAAGTATTTAGTAAGCCGTGGAATGAAATACATCTGGGTGACGCTTTCAATGAAAGGATTGAAACGGGTTTTATTAAATTGAATTTGTTGTCCGTCGGGTCATTAGGCGTATATCCCCAGGCACAATCTGAAAAAAGGGATATTTCTAATACCGATAAATCAAAATACAAAAGAATTACCCCAGGTGATATTGGTTATAATACAATGCGAATGTGGCAAGGCAGAAGTGCATTGTCAAGTCTGGAAGGTATTGTAAGCCCTGCTTATACCATTGTTACGCCAAAAGAAAAACAACATTCTTTATTCTATGCATACTTGTTCAAGCTGCCGGTAGTTGTAAATAAGTTTTTTAGAAACTCACATGGATTAGTTGAAGATACACTTAACTGTAAGTTTAAAGATTTTGCAATAGTGAAAGTTGAAGTACCTGAATATGACGAACAGGTTGCTATTGCAGAAGTACTTTCAAAGGCAATTTCCGAAGTGCATCTATATGAACAAAATCTTGCGGCTTTACAACAACAGAAAAAGGGATTAATGCAAAAATTATTAACTGGAGAAATCCGGGTAAAAGTAGACGACTAAAATGGAAAAGAAATTCAACATCTTGACAATTGATGGAGGCGGTATAAGAGGAATTTTCCCGGCTATGTTTTTGGCTTCTATTGAAGCAGAGCTAAAGTCACGGGGCGTTGAGAAATACCGTATCTATGAAAACTTCCAGTTAATAAGTGGAACATCAACAGGAGGCATAATAGCAATTGCCTTAGCCCTGGGCATACCTGCAGTAGAAATACTGGATCTCTACTTAGATAATGCTGCAGCTATTTTTGGAAAAAAGAGAAATGGTATTGGGAGGCTTTTTAATTCGGCACATGAAAGAGTTTCTTTGGAGAACTTAGTTAGGGAGAAGTTTAAACATGCAAATGGTGGAGCAGACCCTATACTTAAGGACTGCAAAACAAATATCTGTATTCCAATTTATGATTTGATGCAAGGCAAACCATCTGTTTTAAAAAACAATTACCACCCACGTTTCATAAGGGATTACCATATTCCTGCTTATCAGGCGGCATTAGTTACATCTGCCGCACCAACTTTTTTTGATCCCTATTCTGCAAGTTACACTGACCTACACGGGATGAAGCAATCATTTAGCAACAAAGTAGATGGAGGCGTAGTTGCGAACAATCCAACACTGCTTACAATCATTGAAGCTCAAAAAGCTTTTAATAAACAATTATCAGATTTGCAGGTACTATCTATTGGAACAGGCTACCAACGCTTTGCTGATACATGTGAAAGAAAACGATGGGGGATAAAATACTGGATGCTTGAAAGCGATAGAAAACGATTGATTGAGTTGTTTATGCAAGGTCAATCGCAATTGGTTCAAAATCTTATAAGCCTTCTTCAAAATAGTATTGACGGAGAGGAAGGGCACCAGCCCAACTTTACATATAAGCGGATTGACACAGAATTAGATGAAACCTGTATTATTGAATTGGATGAGAAAGATGATAAAAAACTGGTTAAACTTAAAGAGAAAGCCCAGCTAGCATTTCAGAATAACGGTAATGAAATTATTAATACTTTTTTTAGCTAAACATTTATGGAAACTCCATCATTTAAAGAAGATCATATCTCACAGATACCGGCATTGCAGTTTCTAATGAAATTAGGTTACAGGTACCTGACACCGGAGCAGGCATTAGAGGCAAGAACAGGAAGAAGCTCCAATGTTTTGTTAGAAGCTGTTTTAAAAAAGCAACTTAAAGAGATTAACAAGATTGAGTATAAAGGCAAAGAATTTCCTTTTACAGAAACCAACATAAATACAGCAATTCTTGCACTTAGGGACTTGCCTCTGCAGGATGGTTTTATGGCAGCAAGCCAGGCTTTTTTTGATATGGTGACCTTAGGAAAAAGCTTTGAGCAAAATGTGTTGGGTGATAAAAAAAGCTTCTCGTTTAAATATATAGATTGGAAACACCCTGAAAATAATGTTTACCATGTAACAGAGGAATATGCAGTGCTTAGGTCAGAACGTGTAGATACATACCGTCCGGATATTGTGCTCTTTATTAACGGCATACCAATACTTGTTATTGAATGTAAAAGCCCTAAAATAAAAAACCCGATTGACCAGACTATTGAGCAACACTTACGTAACCAACAAGAGGATGGCATCCGGTCCCTTTATTACTATTCTAACATCGTAATGGGTTTAGCAGTTAATGAAGCTCGTTATGGTACCACTGCAACATCAAAGGAATTTTGGAGTGTTTGGAAAGAACAGTTTAGAAATAAAGAAGAAGAACAAAAATGGGTGCAAGAGTTACAGCAAATAAAAAATGAGCCATTACCCGATAATGACAGAACAGTATTGTTCAAAGAAAGGTTTCGGTATGTATTGCAATATTTCAATCAGTTAGAACAGGAAGACCTTACCATTACCGAACAGGATAAATTGTTGTATAACGTTTGTCGTAAGGATCGCTTACTCGATATAATGTATCACTTCATTTTGTTTGATGACGGCATTAAAAAGATCACGAGGTACCAACAATATTTTGCAGTAAAATGGACATTGGAACGTATCAGTAAACTACAGCCAGACGGCACAAGGCAGGGTGGAGTTATCTGGCATACACAGGGTAGTGGTAAATCATTAACAATGGTAATGTTGGCGCAATTAATTGCGATGCACCCCGCCATTAAAAATCCAAAGATTGTTTTGGTAACAGACAGGGTTGATTTGGATGATCAGATTACTGATACTTTTAAAAAATGTGGAAAGCCGGTAATGAATGCAGCAACAGGTGAAAAGCTGGTAGAATTATTAGAAGCTAACAGTGATGCTATTATTACAACTATTATCAACAAATTTCAATCTGCTGTAACCAAGGCAAAAGAAGTATTTGATAGCAGCAATATTTTTGTATTGGTAGATGAAAGCCATCGTACGCAGTATGGTACTTTCAATGTGAAAATGCAAAAGGTTTTTCCAAAGGCATGCTACATAGCTTTTACAGGCACTCCATTATTAAAGAAAGATAAAAGTACAGCCTCAAAGTTTGGTGGCATTATTCCGGGTACTATTTACACTATTGCAAATGCAGTTGAAGATAAAGCAGTAGTACCATTGTTGTATGAAGGCAGGCACAACATTATAACCGTAAATGAAAAGCCTCTTGATACATTTTTTGATAGAGTATCAGAACCGTTGACCGAGTACGGCAAAACTTCATTAAAAAGAAAGTTTTCTACCCGTAATGCAGTTGTACAATCTCTTTCATTTATTGAAAATACTGCCTGGGATATAGTAAAGCATTTTACTGATAACATTCAAAACACTGGCTTTAAGGCACAATTGGTTGCACCAAATAAATTGTCAGCCATTAGGTACAGGGATGTTTTAAAAGACATAGGAAGGGTGTCAGTTGAATTACTTATTTCAGCACCTGATACGAGGGAGGGAGAAGAAGATGCTTTTGAAGTAAGTGACGATAAGGTAAAGATTTTCTATAAAGCCATGATGGATAAATATGGTACCACAGAGAAGTATGAAAAGGCAGTAATTAATGGATTTAAAAAACAAGATCATCCTGAAATTATTATTGTTGTTGACAAGCTACTCACTGGTTTTGATGCTCCAATAAATCAGGTATTATACCTGACAAGAAACCTGAAAGAACATACATTACTCCAGGCAATTGCGAGGGTAAATCGTTTGTATCCGGGCAAAGACTATGGGTACATTATTGACTACTATGGAAATCTTGAAAACCTGGATGATGCCTTACATACTTATGCAGGCTTGGAAGAATACGACGAAGATGAATTAGCAGGTACCCTTACCAATATGGCTAATGAAATTGAAAGATTGCCACAAGCACATTCTGAGGTATGGGATATTTTTAAAGAAGTAAAGAACAAATACGATGAACCGGCTTATGAAGAGTTATTATCTGATGATGCAAAAAGACACGGTTTTTATGAAAAGCTTTCTCTTTATTTACGATTGCTGAAACTTGCGTTATCCAGTTTGGAATTCAATAACAATACTCTTGAAAAGCAAATTGATAAATACAAAAAAGATGCTGCGTTCTTTTTGGCACTTCGGGTATCTGTAAAAAGACGTTACTCCGATGAACTGGATTACAAGGAATATGAAGCACAGGTTCAAAAACTTATTGATAAACATATTACTTCTGATGGTGAGGTTTTGAAAATAACCGACTTAGTAAACATCTTCGATAAGGAAGAAAGAGAAGGAGAGCTGGAAAAGCTTACTGGTAAAGCAGCAAAGGCAGATCACATTGCAAGCCGGACAATTAAGGCTATTAATGTAAGGATAAACGAAGATCCTGTCTTCTATAAGCGGCTATCAGAAATGATTAAGAAAACAATCGAAGAATATCACCAGCAGCGAATTGATGAAGCTGAATATTTAGCAAGAACCAAGGATTTTGAAGACAGTTTCCTAAGTGGGAGAAGAGACAATGTTCCGGTAAGCATCAAGGACAATCCCACAGCTATCGCATTTTATAACCTTGCCACAGAAGAATTGAAAGATGGCTTGCAGACAAAAGCCAATAGGTTAGATATTGCTGTTGAAATAGCCAAGGGCATTGATGAAATAGTTAAGGCAAATGTTTTTGATAACGGTAAGCCGGTAATTGATTGGCAAAAGAATGATGATATAAAAGGAATGATACGAATACATATTGATGACTTAATATTTGACTTGAAGCTTAAGTATGATTTGGATTTAGACTTCGATCATATAGACCAACTGATTGCGGAATGTATTAAGGTAGCAGAAACAAAATATAAGAATTAGTGCAGCATCATCTCTTTTTTGGAAGCCGGCGAATAGACTTTAGTCTAACATACCTAAAACGAAAATCGTTAGGTATCAAAGTACATCCAAATTCAACGGTAGAAGTGCTTGCACCTTTAGATACAAAAGAAGAATTAGTTCTTCAAAAGATAAAAGCTAAAGCTCCCTGGATTTTAAAACAAATAGATCATTTTAATTCTTATCGTCCCAGCACACCGCCAAGGCGTTTTGTAAATGGTGAAACACATTTATATTTAGGTCGTCAATACAGATTAAAAATAGTACCTGATACTACAGACGTTATTAAAGCCTGGCGTGGTCAGTTATGGATACATGCTGTTAATACATATCCTGAAAATTTAAAAAAGCAATTGGATGAATGGTATAAGCAAAAAGCAATTATAATTTTCAACAACTTACTTCAGGAAGTAATGCCGAAATTCAAAAGATACAAGATAGTACCACTAGTGTTAACTATTCGTACTATGTCAAAAAGATGGGGTAGTTGTTCACCTTCAGGCAAAATCATTTTAAACACTGAATTAATTAAAGCATCTAAAGGAAGCATTGAGTATGTTATCATACATGAACTTTGTCACTTGGTGCACCGAAATCATGATAGAACTTTTTTTGATCTTCAAAACAAAATGATGCCTAATTGGAAAAGATGGAAGGACAGCCTTGAGCATTCTTTATCATAAAAAATTATGTCCCACTGTCCCTTTCTTGCGGTGAAGAATTTTGGGACAGTGGACACAGTCCTTCTAATAGTTTATTAAAATTAGCTTTCAAATCCTTCTACAAAGAATTCTTGTAAAGTTATGTCGAACGCATTTAGAACTTTTATTAGACTACTAAATCTCAAATCTTGTCCACTCTCATATCTTCCAAATTGTGCTCTTGAAATATTGTGATCGTAAGCAAAGTATTCATAGCTCGAATAACCTTTTTCAATGCGAAGTTGCTTGATTCTTTCACCAAGTTTTTTAAGACTTTCATCAACATCTAATTCTTTCTTCTTGGGATTAGCTTTCTTCCCTGTCATTCAGTAAAATAAACTAAACGTATTCTCTCGAGTTACCACTTTGTAGATACTACTTATAAGTAGTTTTTTCTATTTTTGATATTATGCTAAAAAGCCTTCTTTGGAAGAGGCAAAGACCTTTTTGACCTTTGCAGTTTTGACTAATAAAATCAAACTAACATGAACTATACAGTAACCAGACCATTAAAAAGTAAAGGACTTGCTGCCTTCTTAGCACTTGTACCATTCGGTTTATTTTATTCAAGTATTTGGGGAGCGATTATCATGTATTTTGTTGTTCCTCTCTTAATAGTTTTCTCAATTTTTGAAAATGTATTATCAGTAGCATCTATCATCATTCTAATTCCTCTTTATATAATAATATGTATTATTTGGGCTGTAGTCGCTGTTGCAGATTATAATAGAGAAATTATACATGGTGCAACATATACAGTTCCACTTAGTAATCTAAACCGGCCTCAATCAGTTGCGGATGAATTATCAGATAAAAAGTCAGAAATCTATAAGAATTTAGAAACAGTAAAAGGCCTTTACGATAAAAATGTAATTGACGAAATTGAGTACAATCAACAAAAGGATTCACTATTAAAGAAGCTTGAAGTATTAAATCAAAACGAAACTTCCTCGCAAACTCCCGCTTACAATACCTACAACGTTGAGCCGGATAGAAGATCAAATGTTTTAATTTGGATACTCGTTATCGTATTACTACTATCCTTTGTTTTTTTATCTTATGAAAAAGGATTTTTCTCTTCTACGTTATTTGATAGACATTCAAAAGATAAAGCATTAATTAAAGAACAAATTGAAAAAACTTATTTTGGAATATCTAATGGAGCATATACTTCTCAAACCATACAAGGTGAAGGTTTAGATAATTTACCTTTTTACAATTCAAACTTAAAAGATGCGATGGCAATGGGCTTAGTACCATTAGCCAATTATTTAGGATTGAAAGTTTCATTTGAGCCTAGAAATATTGATGTCTATGATTTCAAAGATGATAATACTGCAGAGGTCAGATATGATTTGGTTGAACACAATGATGATGAAATTGATACTGGTAAAATAAATATGGAAGTACGTAAAATCGGTGGCTCCTGGAAATTAGATGGAGAAAAAGCATTTGGAATCGAACAAAAAAAAATTGAGAAAAGAAATTCTAATAAAAGAAATCAAAGTACTTCTAAAAATGAAGATGATGATAATTACATTGACAAAAGCTTTTTGGAGAATAGTAATGATTCAGCATTAAAAGTTGTTCAATCTGCGCCTGATGAGCGTGGGCCTTTTATCGATGAAACTGATGATAGATATTTCATTTTTGAAGGAAAGAAAATTTATATGATCTTAAATGGCAAGATTGAAAAAATATTACACAAAACAAAAGAATATATGGATGATGAATATCAAATAACTGAGACTAAAGAAAGATACATCTTTAGCGAGTTTGGAAATATAACAGTAAACAAGCCTAATGGAGACAAAGTAACTTATGAAACAGAAGTTGTTCCAATCAATTCGGTTTATTTAGAAGACCAGTACATTCGATAAAAATTTCGAAATAGGGTCTAAAAGTACATTCATCAACGCACTATGATAGCGGCCTTCGAACTTCAAAAAAAGTTCGACGTCTTCGCTGCGAGGTTATATTAAAGCTGTAAAAGCTTTCATTAAGTCTACAAATTAATCTATGCTAAAAAAGGAATTTTAAAAAAATTAATATTTACGGTGTTAGTTGATAACGCATGTTTAATAGTTTAAAATAGTTGCTATTACAAAGCAGGGAATTATTTGGCACTGCATCAAATATCCTAATCTTTATGTTAGCGGTAGTTTTAATTCACGAAATGAAATATTTCACATTTCTAAGGTTAATGATAAACATTTCTGTAAAGAGTTTCATCGAACAATCTAAAAACAACCGCTAACAATTGTATTGCTAAGAGAGACTGATACGGGCAGACAAGGTCAAATAATTTAAATAACTAGATTACGGTATACTGAGGCACTTGGAATCGTTTTCTCTAAAAAATCAAACGGAATTGTACAACTCTGGAAATAACTCCATAATTTTTTTAATACCACCCAGAATTTCAAAATTTTTTTCAGCAGCATTTTTCATTTCAGAAGTTTCTCGAGGCCATGCAGGATTACTCACTGAGTTAGGAAAGACAACATAAATTAAAATCTCAGCATCAATTCCTGCGTTTTTTTTTCGTAAGTTAGTTGGAATGCCAAGTGCTTGCCCAAGTGCAATAGAGCCTTCACCAAGTTTCCCAGCAGGGCCTGTGTCTGCAAAAATTGCAAATGAACTTTGCCTGTTATTGGGATTAATAATCATTGCTAGATCTCCGAGAGTTACATTTGTTTTTTCAAGAAATATTTTAGGTAATACAAAATAAGGGATCGAAGATGAATCAACATTTCTCGTTACATCAGTGGGCTTTCGGTTTTTAACTTTTAATGAAGTTTCGGAAATATAAAATCCAGCATAAACGCCGGTTTTTTGAATGAGAGGCGTACCGCTTTTTTTACCGTTATCTGTTGCAATCCCCCACCAGTTTCCAGGATGACCAGCGTTACCTAAAAAGTCTAAACCACTTTTATTATTTGGATCATACGCATTTGGAGCGCCATCGGCGTCAATGGCCATTCCGCTCTTAAAGAAAAAAGCCTCATTATCATCCAACGTATTTATCGGCCAGGCCTTAGTGCTTCCGTCATTTTGCACCTTGTTGAACATGAACAAAAGTTTTTTTTGGGAAGGTCGAAGCTCTTTTGAAAATTTTGTATTCAATTTATATCTGTACTCAATTTTTGAAGTTCCGTGAAGTCTAAACGTTGCATCTCCATTAAAAGGAAGAACTAATTGGCCTAAATTATTTTTTATCGTAATTAGGGGCGCATTACTAGGGTTAGTCGGACTTAGAAGTGATACAGAATATTCTAAATCTGAGTCAGCAACGGCTTTGCTGGTGTTCTTAAATTCTCCGCCGCCGCTTTCAGTTCCAGCAGTAAGTAACATCGGAGAAGTCTTTGTATATTTCGGAAGTTTCTTAAAATCGGATTGATCCGAAATATTATTTAATGCAGCTTGACTGCTTGGCCATCCGTAACTAGTAATGGGGTCATTAGGAAGGGATATTGCATTGCTCAACCATAACCCAACTTTTTTTTCAAAATCTGCCGTATTTTTGAGGGAACTACTTGTAAATTGAATAATAGGAATTTCATTTTTATTCGAAAAAGTAAAAACCTCTTCCACTGATGCATAATGGACATCACCTGAAAGGATTAGACAACTTTTGGGACCAATTGCATAGATGGTCTTAATTAATTTATATAAACCTGCTCGACTTGCATGCCAAGATTCCATATCGTCTTCATAAATAGAATCTGGAATTTTTTTGAACCCATCAGATTCTTTAAAGCGTTCTATAACGGGGACATCAAATGCAGGTGTCTGAGCAACCAGAATGAGCGCACCTCCGGCCACTGATAATTTGCTGGCATCGTTAAAAAAATCTTGCAAAGCGTCGTCACTCATAAGTAAGGATGGATAATCATTATCAAGCGGATTCTTTTGTCGCCTTGTGCGACAATCTAAGAAGAATATTGGGGGATTCGTTGGAGTAATAAATGACCATAATTTCGGGTTGTCAGGTGCAATTAGGCATTTTTCAAAAGTGTTATCATCAATAG
This sequence comes from uncultured Parafilimonas sp., assembly GCA_964236165.1. Taxonomy (GTDB): domain Bacteria; phylum Bacteroidota; class Bacteroidia; order Chitinophagales; family Chitinophagaceae; genus Parafilimonas. The sequence goes on from CAXSDU010000076.1 coordinate 16,067, forward strand.
TCTTGTAAAATAGGTATCCTGCAATTATAGCTTTAAACAATTCTGAAAATGTTTTTACACTGGGTTGGTTGCCCCATGCTTGGAATGCCCAATATGCGGCAAGTCCATTAGCCACAATTCGCCGCCCAAGTGCATTCTTCTTTACCTTCATCTCCCATGTAAAATTAATATTCCAATCATCGGTAATCTCGTGATCATCCATTATCATGTATGTAGAAATATTTGCAAGCGACCTCCTAATGCGTGGTATAGAATTTCTTAAATTTTGTAAAGTCGTATCTTTCGAATTCGTCAATTTATCAGGCCAAGTATTTTCATTCCACATAATTAAATACATAGCAGCAAAATCGCCGAAGCCCATTAGTTGATTTCTGGCCGTGCTCTTTTTTAAATCATCTTTATTATCTGGAGTAAAAACATCTTTTACCAAGATCCCCCGTAGTCCCGGGAAAGTACTAAGATATGAGATGCTGACAATTCCGCCAGATGTCGAAGGGATTTTTTCATCATAACCAAGCAATGCTGGGCCTAATTTCCCAATTGAGTCAATGACTTCGTCATGAACATCATCTGCATATATTTGATCTCCTGTCAATAATAATGAACTTGGCCGATAAGTCAAACTTTTGTCTTTTATAGTCGATTCAATTAATACATCAGCATTTATGAGTGCATCCTTGTCAATTCCGTGGGCTTTCCTACAGGAACCATGAAGAATATTTACAAATCCATCCAGCGGGATAAAAAAGGTAGGATATTTATAAGGTGCATAAGATATACCTAATCCTTTTGTTACATCGGGATGGTTACTCAACTTTATTGCATATCCCTTCATTGGCTCTTTTGTGCGTTTGTGGAGAGGTATTAAAAGAAGATCATATGAAAGTAATATTCCTTGCGGAAAAAGACTTGGCTCTTGTTTCCCTCTAGCTGATTGAGGATGTATTTCAACTAGATTAATATTTAAATTGTCTCCAAGAGGGATTGAAAGGCATTCGCCATTTCCCAATATATTTGAAGTGGGTCGTTGTGCATCATCTGCTAAAAATACGGTTCCAATAATTAGCATTTCCACTTTTGTAACTATCCATACACATACGTTTCCAGGCTCAGTCCTGCGTAAAAACGGGCCAGCTAATATTTGTGGTAAATCCATAGTAACATAAAAGTCATTGACACAATATCATCGTCAATTCTCTTGTTAAGAAGTTATGAAAGGAAGAACTTTTGGAGTTGAATCTTCACTCCAAGTCCATTCTCCAATTGGTGGGTCAGATGGATAATTTTTACTGTCAGTTTTAAGATCTGGACCTATTCTACTCCACGATGGAACTTGATCATCCTTTCTAAGTTTTATTAAAGTTGTCGGTAATACTATGTCCCAAGGATCTCCAATAGCGATTTCATTTTCCTGATCATTTCCTCCGGTCATTGCCTTAATCTCTTCTGCAATATCTAAATAAAGTGGATTTTGAGCTTTATCACCGATAGGAGGAAGCTTGCCACCTAGCCATGGGAGACCAGTATGTAAATAAAAGTGCACCGCCCACTCAAAACCAATGCGCACAGGCACGACGACGCGAGCATATCCAGCCTGTAAAAAATTTAAAAATAGGGGATCATCATTTTTCAAATTCAAATTACGAATCCAATTTTCTCTTCGTCCCCAGTAGTATGGATAAAATACATATGCCATATTTTCCCATTCAAAAGCTTGTTCAAACCATCGGACCCTTGCTCCGATCTCCTGAGTCGACATTCCAGTACCTGCCGGCAAAACTGGTTCCAACAATTTAGGAACATATGGGTCGGGAGAATTCTGTGTGGCAATAT
>CAXSDU010000077.1:0-17888 GCA_964236165.1 uncultured Parafilimonas sp.
TAAGAAGATTATTATTTTCAGATTTCTCATGCTATTAAATTAACACAAACTAAAGCGAAGATTTGTAAAAAGATAAATATTAATAAAAACTAGTTAGGTATTCATTTATACATAAAAAACCCCGCGTGATGCGGGGTTGTGTTTTAAACACCCAATTTGTTATTCTACAGTTTTAAAATGTAAGGTAAGCATAGGGAAACACAATCCAAACATCCTCGCCTACAGAATAACAATAATGTAAGTTATAAATTTATCTGCTTTTCCAGCATCATTTTTCTAAGATTAATTAAGCCATAGCGCATTCTGCCTAAAGCTGTATTAATACTGCAGTTAGTAGTTTCGGCAATTTCCTTAAAACTCATGTCACCAAAATGCCGGAGCACAATAACTTCTCTCTGTTCTTCGGGAAGTTTATCAAGCATTTGATGTACGCGTTCATAGCTTTGGTTACGGATTATTTGATGTTCTGCGTGATCATCAACCACTACATGAATTACATCAAAAATATCTTTTTTATCCTGCGTTAATATAGTAGGTGTGCGTTTAATCTTTCTAAAATAGTCAACACATAAATTATGTGCAATACGCATTGCCCAGGGTAAAAACTTTCCCTCTTCATTGTAGCGGCGATTACGCAATGTATCAATTATCCGCAAAAAGGTTTCCTGAAAAAGGTCTTCAGCAAGAAATTTATCTTTAACTAAAAATAAAATACTGCTGAAAAGTTTGTCTTTATAACGATTGATAAGTGTTTCCAGCGCATAACAATTTCCTTCCTGAAAACTAAGAATTAGCTGGGTGTCAGTTAAAGTTTCACATGTTTTCATAATCGTGCCTTTGAAATTTTCATTACCACTCGTAAATGGTTTTTATTTATTTTTAAAGTGGAACGCGGGTAAAGATTTTATTTATAGGCAACGAATTTTTGTTAAGATTATTTGCTGTTATAATTTATTGTATGCAATTTGTAAAAAAAAAGTGAATTGCCAAAATGATATTTTCTTAAAAGTTTTTTTGGGTTATCAATTCATCTTTTTGCACTTTTACCTTTTTACATGAAACTTTCAATAACCTTGAGTGATAACCAGCAAATTAAAAATGACATATTTGTTAAAGGAGCGAGAGTACACAACCTTAAAAATATTTCGGTTTCATTTCCACGCAATAAATTAATTGTAGTTACAGGCGTATCGGGCAGCGGAAAGTCTTCGCTTACTATGGATACATTATTTGCTGAAGGGCAACGCCGTTATGCAGAAAGCCTGAGTGCTTATGTACGCCAGTTTATGGCGCGCATGGTAAAGCCCGATGTTGATTTTATAAAAGGATTATGCCCTGCTATTGCCATTGAGCAAAAAGTTATTACCAGAACACCACGCAGCACAGTTGGCAGCATGACAGAAATTTATGATTACATGCGGTTGCTTTACGGCAGAACGGCCAAAACATATTCTCCTGTTAGCGGAAGAGAAGTAAAAAAAGATGATGTGCCTGATGTATTAGCGGTTATAAATAATTTACCTGCCGGCAATAAGGCGTATATTATTGTATCATTCAGGCAACATGTAAACAGGAACATTAGAGAAGAGCTGAATATTCTTTTACAAAAAGGATTTTCACGCATGTATATAAAATCCCTTAAAAATTCAACTAAAAGAAATGTGGAGTTACCTGCAATTTTAAGTATTGAAGATTTACTTGAGTTGAATGATAAAGATTTGAAGAAGCGTTTTGCTGTTGCTGAAACTGTTTTCCTGCTTGTTGATAGAATTATTACAAAAGAGTTTGATGAAGATGATATTCACCGCATAAGCGATTCTATAAATATTGCTTTTTATGAAGGCGAAGGCAGTATGTTTTTGGAAATAGATGAAAGTAAAAAAATTGGATTCAGTAATAAATTTGAAATGGATGGAATTGTGTTTGAAGAACCTGTGCCTAATTTATTTTCGTTCAATAATCCGTTTGGTGCATGCCCAACCTGCGAAGGTTTTAGCCAGGTGCTTGGTATTGATCCGGAGCTTGTAATTCCTGATAAAAGAATGAGTGTATATGATGCTGGTGTTGCACCATGGAAAGGCGAAAAACTTGGCTGGTGGCGCGAACAATTTTTAAAAGGTGCAAGAGCAATAAATTTTCCTGTTCATAAATCAATTGCCGATTTAACTGATGAGCAATACAATATATTATGGACAGGCAAAGGAACTGTTTATGGCATTAATGATTTTTTTAAAGAAGTAGAGCAAAATCTTTATAAAGTTCAATATCGCGTTTTATTAAGTCGTTATCGTGGTCGTACCAATTGTCCCGATTGTAAAGGTTACCGTTTACGTAAAGAAGCTTTATATGTAAAACTTGGTGAAAAACACATAGGCGAATTATGCGAAATGCAGGTAACAGAATTAAAACAATGGTTTAATAATTTACAGCTAAATGAGTATCAGGAAAAAGTCGCTTCACGCATTTTAATTGAGATTCATCAACGCCTGCAAACCTTGCTGGACGTAGGTTTGGGCTATCTCACATTAAATCGCCTTGCTAATTCTTTAAGCGGTGGAGAAAGTCAGCGTATACAATTAACGCGCAGCCTTGGCAGTAATCTCACCAATTCATTATATATATTAGATGAACCTTCCATTGGTTTGCATGCAAGAGATACAGAACGTTTAATAAAGGTTTTAAAAAGATTGCGTGATGAAGGCAACACAGTTGTTGTTGTTGAGCATGATGAGATGATGATGCGCGAATCAGATCATATTATTGATATGGGTCCGCTGGCTTCGCACTTGGGTGGTGAAGTAATTGCGGAAGGCAATTTTGAAAGTATTATAAAAAACCCTAAAAGTTTAACCGGAAAATATTTGCGTGGCGATTTACGAATTCCTGTTCCTGCAAAACTTCGTACGGCAAAACATTTTTTAAAACTTACAGGTGCGCGCCAAAACAATTTAAAAAATATTGATGTCGAATTTCCGCTGGATGTTTTATGCGTTGTAAGTGGCGTAAGTGGCAGCGGTAAAACAACATTGATAAAACAAATATTATATCCTGCATTGCGGCGGTTAAAAGGTGAATTGAGTGATAAAGCTGGCTTTCATAAAAATTTGGAAGGCGATATTGATTACATCAGCCAGGTTGAAATGGTTGATCAAAATCCAATAGGCAGAAGCAGCAGAAGTAATCCTGTTACTTATATAAAAGCATATGACGAAATAAGAGATCTTTTTTCAAAGCAATCTTTAAGTAAAATGCGCGGCTTTCAGCCAAAACATTTTTCTTTTAATGTAGATGGAGGAAGATGTGATACATGTAAAGGAGAAGGCGAGCAAATTGTAGAAATGCAGTTTTTGGCTGATGTACATTTAACCTGCGAAGTATGTAACGGAAAAAAATTTAAAGATGAAGTACTTGAAGTAACATACAAAGGAAAAAATATTTACGATATTTTAGAATTAAGCGTAGATGACGCTATTGAATTTTTTAAAGATGAAAAGAATCTGGTAAAAGCAATTACCCCTTTGCAGGAAGTTGGTTTGGGTTATATTAAACTTGGACAAAGCAGCAATACATTAAGTGGTGGAGAAGCGCAGCGTGTAAAGCTTGCATCATTTTTAGGAAAAAGTAAAAGCAGCGGACATATACTTTTTATTTTTGATGAACCTACCACTGGTTTGCACTTTCATGATATACAAAAATTACTTGCCGCATTTAATGCGCTTATTAACCAGGGACATTCAATAATTGTAATTGAACATAACTTGGATGTTGTTAAAAGTGCCGACTGGATTATTGATATGGGTCCTGAAGCTGGAGATAAAGGCGGGTATATAGTTTACAGTGGCAATCCATCAACCATAAAAAACACTAAAGAAAGTATTACCGGCGAGTTTATTTAATTAAAAAATCCACTGAATAGCGGGAAGATTGTTTGCTACCTAATGCAATAGCAATTTGCAAAGAATTATTTTCAATTTATATTATTCTTAATGGCCGATCACAATTAATGCCTTCATTTTTTCTATAAACACCATTTTCGCTTTCTCCATGCTGGTTTTTAGCGCCACTTTATGCTTTGGAGCGTGTTATGTTGGCATAATCTGCCTTAAGAACGGTGTGTTTACCCATAACAGCAAGTGTTGCCCATGTCAGTAGTAACAATATTACATTCATTTAATATTGATTTTATTAGCATGGCATGTTTTGTGAAATATACATGTTCTAAAAAATTAATTATGGATGATAAAACAATTTATAAGGAATCCGGCAGTCAGGCACAGCAGGAAGCAATACCGGATAATACTTCTTTGCAGCAAACAACAAGCGTTCCAAACGCTCCTCAACAAGGTAAAGTGAATAAAATTGATAACAACACAAAGCTTCAGAACGAAGAAGATACCGGCGATCTGAATGAAGATGATTAAGTTGTTTTGTAAGATACAGTACTTCATATCCAGCATTTCACATCTTAATCGTAATTATCATTTCAAGGTCTTTTGCAATCTATGTGTTAAATCTTTTTCCTGTTGCTTTATGTCTGGCATCGTCTCTTTTTAAGAGCGATGCATTAAAGTAATTCGTCAGCTATTTTATACAGAACTATTATAAACAGTGTTTCACGTTTTATAAGTAAGCTTAAAATATTATGCACCGCAAATGCTGAATCGTTCAATTAGTTATTTCATTTTTTCTTCCTGGCTATATTGAACTTCTGCTTTATTTGCAACCATACAATGTTCATATCATTATAAGTTGCCGGTGTGGTAGTGCCGGCAAATTGCCCATTATAGGTTAAAGAGACAGCAAAGTTTTTATTGAACTGAATAGTAGGACTAATAAGTATCCTGTTTTGATCGAATTCATTATACACAATGCTTCTGCCGGCATTAAAAAAAACTTCATCACCAATATTCAATAAAACTTTTTTATCCATATCTTTTTTTGATAAATTAAATAAAGGAATGCCTGCTATAAGCGAATAACGAAACCGGAAATTAAAGGAGCCATTTCCTTTAATATGCCCATCAACAACTGGATTAAAAAAACGCTCTTCAATACGAATCCTGTTATTGATATCAATGTTACTCAATTTGCTTTTTATACTCAATTCTTCATAAGGACGGAATTCTACCTTGCTTATTTTTCCGGAAGTATAAAATCCTAAATGTGCAAATCCACCACCTACCTGCATACTTGGGTTAAGATTATAATTTAATCCTACACGTGCAATGTATTGTGACTTATCCTGAAAGTTATTGGCAACGCGATAGCCACCGTCAGCAAGAAGTGTCCATTTATTGCTAAGTTTTAATTGAGCATAATATTGCAACCATTGTTGATTGCTTCTTTTAATTATTTTCTGCGCATTGGCTGTTAAAGAAAAAATCGTTACCAAAAGAAGAAGGCATATTTTGTAAATTTTAATTTCCATAGTTTTTTTGAAAAGTAAATTAAATTAAAAGCGCATTTCCTGCTATTTACATACATCACTTTTTCATCACATTGTTATCAAAGTTTCTTTATATGGTATTTATTAATCAAGCACCAATATAACTCATGTGTGAAAACGATGCTGAATACTTTTACATTAAATATTATTATTAAGATCGATCAAAAGCTTAAAACTATAGCTATAAATCATTCATTACTGCAAATTTGTTGCTGTATGTCAAACTATAAACATTTATCTGCCAAAGTGGTGTAGTTCTTCTAATTTTTTACTGTAATTATAAAATATAACAGCCTGTAGTAATTTGTATTTTTCAATCGAAACCAATAGTTATGGAACTAAACAGTAAACAGCGTTTAAAAAGCGCTTTGTTCAGTTCGGTTTTGAGTACGTAAGTTCTCGCTCGTTTTAAATTTTTATTTAAACCATGACGACGCTGTACAGCTCACATTCAAAAAGTATACAGTTAAATGTCTGAGTTCAACGCTGCTTTCTGGATAGACAGGGACGGTATTTATTGCATTTTGTCCTAATCTAATTTGTCAACATATATCAGTAACACAGAACGTTTAGAAGGTACGTTATACGTTAGTAATTTTGCGTGAGAAACGGTGCAAACATGGATTACTTTTTCACACTGGATGGTCTGAAGTAGCTAACAGATTTACAAGGGAGAACTTACACCATAACAAAAGCAATGCGTTACAATTAGTGAGTATCAATAAAAGGCTTTCTGCAGGCAACTTTAATTTTTATTTATAAGATATCTGCTGTTGCACATAACCAAGGGTTTAAAATTCGGACATACCTGTATCCTTATAAGTATTGAATGAGTTTCATTTTGAAACACATTGTTATTTTTAATGAAGTATTTAAACGATACTTTTTTAAAACCATATTGTAATCATTCGATATCCAATAGTTATGAAAACCAAATCATTTCTTGTTTTGTGCATAGTATTAATGCGCATATCCGTAATTGCCCAGGTGAAAATTGGTAATAATTCCACTACAATTAATACGGCTTCATTACTTGAATTAGAAACAACTAACAAAGGATTAGTACTTCCGCGTGTATCAATTACAAGCATAAGTTCATCGGCACCGCTTGCTGCAGGTTTGTTAACAGGTACGGTTGTCTATAATACAAATAGCACTACAACAGGCGGCTCTGGTGTAGGCATTTATTATTGGGATGGAAGTCAGTGGAATTTTATTGCAAATACTACCACTACAGCAAGTTACTGGTCACTTAACGGTAATGGTGGAACAAATGCTGCTTCAAATTTTATAGGAACTACAGATGCAATTGATTTTATTGCCAAAACAAACAACGCGGAACGTATGCGTATTTTGGGTTCAAATGGCAGTGGCAGCAAAGCTGGATGGATTGGTATGGGAATATCACTACCGCGTAGTTCTCTTGATGTTACAGGAGATTATACAAATAAAAATGTGCTTACACTTCAAAATACATCTTCTACAGGCTTTACCAGTATTGATATGCTCGATAATACCGGGGGTTTAAAAGGAACATTTGGATATGCAAATACTGGTACGGGTGGAAGTTTTGGAGGCCGAACTTATTTTAATAGTTATGGCAGCGATATGCTTTTTACAGCAAACTCAGGTACCTATCATCTTTTTTTGCAAGGTGGCACCGGTTATATTGGTATTAATACCAGCACACCGACTGAAAGGCTGCATGTTGTTGGAAACATCTATTTAAGCGGCGCATTTATGCCCGGCGGTGATGCCGGCACTTCAGGCTTTGTATTAACATCTGCGGGAACAGGTACGGCACCTACATGGAACAGGATTACAAATACAGCATGGGGACTAACCGGTAATGCCAATACAAGCTATGCTACTAATTTTCTTGGAACTACAGATAATGTAAGCATGCGATTCAGAACAAATAATGTTCAGCGCATGATAATAGATAGTGTAGGAAAAGTAGGAATAGGTCTTAACAATCCTTCATATGCCCTAAGCGTTCTGTCTGCGAGCAATCCTTTATACTTATCTGGTTTGCAGTCTACATCATCCTTTAGCTTGGATAGTGTGCTTACAATTAATGCAGGTATCGTAAAGAAGACGCCTTATTCCTCATTGATTTCGGTAGGTATCAATGTCAACAATTGGTCACTTACAGGGAACAGCGGTACAAGTCCATTAATTAACTATTTAGGTACTGCAGATAATGTAAGCATGCGTTTCAGAACGAATAGTATTCAACGCATGATTATAGATAGTATAGGCAGGATTGGAGTTGGAATAAGTAATCCTTCATATGCCTTAAGTGTTCTATCTGCAAGCAATCCATTATACTTATCGGGCTTACAGGCAACCAGTACTTTTGCCAGTGATAGCATTCTTACCATTAATGCTGGGATAGTTAAAAAAGCACCATATTCCGCACTTGCCGTTACAACAACTAATACACTTAGCCTAAGCAGTAATACACTTACAAGTACTGTGAATGGCATATCAGCTACTTCGAACGCGGTGAGTAGTATAAATAATACAAGCAGCGTAAATACACTAAGCACAACTGTAAATGGTGTAACAGGTACAACAGTGCCTATTATCAATACTAATACTAATGCACTTACACAAACAGGTGGCCTTATAACCACCGTAAACGGGGTAGCAGCTACTACTTCCATAGCAAATGGTACTGTTAGTAATATTTTAGGTTTTAATACATCCGGAACTCCGGTTTATCAAACAGCTTCCTCTTTATTAAGTGGTTCTACAACCAATGCACTTGATCTAAGCGGTAATTTATTAACCAGTACAGTGAATGGTGTAACAGATACTTCTAAATCAGTAAGCAGCGTAAACAACACAAGCAGTAGTAATAATTTAAGCACTACCATAAATGGTATAACAGGCACAACCGTGCCTATTATTAATACTAATACTAACGCTTTTACACAGACAGGCGGACTAGTAACTACCGTAAATGGTGTTGCAGCTGCTACTTCTATCGCAAACGGTACTATAAGTAAACTACTTGGCTTTAGTTCAACCGGTACACCGGTTTACCAGTCACCAGGCTCTTTGGCTGACAGTGTTCAGGATTATGACTGGCGCAAGGCAGGAAACTTAAATCCAAGCGCGCCTGCAGATACCATCAATAATATCTATCATATTAGCGGTAATGTAGGCATAGGCACTTCATCTCCTGCTGCTCCGCTTCATATATCTACATCCAGCTCTCCAGGAATGCTTGTAGATAGAATTTCCGCCAATAATAACGCAGTTGCTGTGGTATTGCGCAAGGCAAGAGATCTTACTTCTGCGGGGGGAGTACAAACTACGGATATACTTGGGCTTTATACAGCAGCAGGATCTTACGGTAATGGTTTATATGGATCATTATTTAATTCAGGAATAGCTATAAGAGCCACAGAAAACTGGACTTCTACTGCCCAGGGCAGTGAGCTACTTTTCCGTAATACGGCAAATGGTGCTAACGCCTTTAATTATAATATGGGAATTAATCAAAATGGTAATGTAAATATTGCCGCTGATGCCGGAACAACTACTCCTTATGCCAAGCTTCACGTAAATGCAGCCGGCGTATCTTCAGCAATGACAGCAATGAATGGTGATGGCATTGCACTCACCGGTAACCACTTTTATTTTGAAAATCCCGCATCAATTAATGGCCAGCGTGTTTTTTCTTTTGCAAATGCAGGAGGCGTACTTACAATTAATGCCAATACAAATGATGCCAGTACTACGGCGCCTTCCACATCTTTGCCTGGAGCTATTGCACTAAAAGCGAGCAATGGTTATATTGGTATTAATACGAATAATCCAACCAATCAATTGCATGTAGTATCAACTACTGATCCGTTAAGACTTGTTGGTTTACAGGCAGGAACATCTGTGGATAGTGTTCTCACAATTAATAATGGAGGCGTTGTAAAATATAGATTATTCAGTGATATAGGTAACGACAACTTTTGGAATTTAACCGGTAACAGCGGAACAAATTATGCTACCAATTTTCTTGGTACTACAGATAATTTAAGCATGCGTTTCAGGACCAAAAATATTGAAAGAATGGTTATAGATAGTTTAGGAAGTGTAGGAATTGGATCAACAAATTTTGATCCCTATTTAAAAGAAAAATTTTTGGTTGATTATGGTAATACAACATCTAACAATATTGCATCATTTAAAGGAAGTATCAATGATTATTTACAGATAGGTGTTCAAAATAAAAGCAATGGTATTAATGCATCATCAGATGTTGTTGCCACGGCAGATGATGGTACCGATTCAACCTATTATATAGATATGGGTATTAATAGCTCAACTTATGCTCCTTCATTTGAAAATTTTGGAGGTCCGCATGATGGTTACTTGTATACTTATTCAAGGAATCTTATAATTGGAGCTCAAAAAGCAAGCTCAGATATTATTTTTCTTACCGGTGGCGGTGTAACCAGAACAAATTCCGTATTGAGACTCGATGGAGCAACAGGGAATATAATTGTTGGGAAGGGCGAAAATTATACTACTGCAGTTGGAAATACAATACGTGCTACAAATGGTGGAGGAACAAATGTACCCGGCGGTAGTTTAGCTTTACAGGGTGGTTCAGCTACAGGTAATGCGCTTGGAGGAAATCTGAATTTATATGGCGGAGGTACTACTTCAGGCACAACAGGTTCGGTTAATATAAATACCAGTACAAACAGCGCTACCAACATAAATACTGGTACCTCTGCATCAAACATAACAATGGGCGGAAATGCAAATAATATTTTGTTACCAAAATTTACAACTGTTGGGGGACTTTATTATACATCAGTAAATACAGGACAAGTAAGTACAACTGGATCTAACATGACATGGGACAGTATTAATAACAGGATGGGTATTGGCATATCAAATCCTGGGTATAAATTATCTGTTTTGTCTTCATCAAACCCTTTATATCTTTCAGGTGTTCAGGCAACGTCAACATTTAGTACTGATAGTATTCTTACTATAAATGCTGGTATTGTAAAAAAAGCGCCATATTCATCATTGTCTGCAGATTGGAGTTTAGTCGGTAACGCTGGTACTACTGCAGGTACAAATTTTATAGGAACAACAGATGCAACAGACTTTGTAACTAAAACAAATAATTTAGAACGTATTAGGGTTACCGGTGGAGGGCTTGTGGGTATTGGTACCAATGCACCGGCATCAGACCTCACTATTTTTCAAAGCAGCGGTTCAGGAAGTACAAAAGGATTTACATTTACCGGTAATTCCATTGGCGGTACCAATTCAGGTACAGGATTTTTAATAAGTCTTGGCTACAATACAAACGGGAATAAACAATTATGGCTTGGTGATGCTGATTATGCCGGAAATGCTGCAGGAAGTTTTGGCCGGTTTGTAGTGAGTGGTACAAATTTCCCTGTATTTGATGCAGTATCAGGTGATAATGCATTGAGAAGATACATTGCATTAGGTGTAGCCGGTGATGCGAATTCCGGGGTAATATTTGGTACAGATAATACAGGCGTAAAACCGGGTTCACAGGTTTGGGATAACGGTAACATGACTATCGGTAGCGGCTACAAGTCTAATATGGCGCCCTCTAATGGTTTATTGGTGCAAGGTAATGTGGGTATAGGAATTGCATCACCCTCATCTGCTTTATCTGTACTTGCTGCAAGTAACCCTTTATATCTTTCAGGTGTTCAGGCAACATCAACATTTAGTACTGATAGTATTCTTACGATAAATGCAGGTATTGTAAAAAAAGCGCCATATTCATCCTTACCATCCGGGGGTAGTAGCGGCAGTAGTGGCTGGGCGCTCACAGGTAATAGTGGTACAAACGCTGGTACAAACTTTTTAGGTACAACAGACGCACAACCACTCATAATAAAATCGCTAGGCAGGCAGTTAGCTTATTTTGATGGAAATCTGTATAACGTGGCTTTAGGCAATGGAGCTTCAGCAGGAACTTCAGATCACAATGTTGCAATAGGTTTTAATTCTAGTACTACCAGTCAATATGCAATGGCTTTAGGATATTCTGCTTCTGCAAGCGCTGCTCAAAGTACTGCACTTGGCTATAGTGCCACTGCAAGCAATCAATATGCTTTAGCATTGGGTTATCAGGCTGTTGCCAGCGGGGTTCGTTCTATCGCCCTTGGAAACGGAGGATCAGCTACCACAGCTTCCGGTGCGGAATCTATAGCAATTGGCTACAATGCCAATGCAAATAACGTTCAAACAGCTGCGGTAGGCTACCAGGCGCAAGCAACTGGGCAATATGGTTTAGCTTTAGGATATAATCCAACGGCGAGTGGTTCGCAATCAACAGCAATCGGTTACCAGGCGCTAGCTTCTGCACAATATTCCAATGCTATCGGTTATCAGGCACAGGTTTCTGGCACACAGTCTACTGCAATCGGATACTTAGCGCAAACTACTCAAAGCAATACTATCTTATTAGGTAATATTGGTACACCAAATCTGTATGTAGGTATAGGTACTGCTAACCCCAGCGCTAAACTTCATATTGCAGGTAATGCTTCAGGTGGTTACAATCCTTTACAAATAACCGGTTTACCTGCCGGGTCTTCAGGCGATAATATTCTTTCTATTAATTCTACAGGAGTTGTTGGCTCTGTAACTGCATCTGTTATAGTAGGAAGTGCTGCATGGAGTTTAAATGGAAATGCAGCTACAAGCAGTAATTTTTTAGGTACTACGAATACTACCCCGCTTCAATTTAAATTCAACAATACATTAGCTAGCTATCTTGATGCAAACAATACATCCTTTGGCACCAGCTCTATTGCTACAACGGCAGGAACAAATAATACAGCAATCGGTTATTCAGCAACTGCTTCAAATAATGCAACTGCAATAGGCGCGAATGCTGTTGCAAACCAGGCAAATAATACAGCAATTGGTAATAGTGCATTAGCTAATACAAGTGCACAAACAACTGCAATAGGTGCATCATCCCAGGCTTTGTATGTAAATAATATAGCGGTAGGTTATAGTGCCCAGGCTACCATAAGCAACCAGGAAACCGTAGTTGGATCTTTTGCGCAGGCGCAGGGGCAAAATAATATATCAATAGGCTATTCTGCAAAGGCTAATGGTAGTGATAAAATTACCGTAGTAGGTTCCAACGCTCAGGGAAGTTTTCAAAATAATACAGTTGTTGGTTACAGTGCCCAGGCTACAACAAATAATCAGGCAACAGCCATTGGCGCCACTGCAGCAGCGCAGGCACAAAATGCTACTTCATTAGGTTATGCTGCATCTGCTGCAGGTGTAAATTCTACGGCAATAGGTGAAGGCGCATCGGCAACAGCTACAAATTCTACAGCGATTGGTTATAACTCATCAGCAACTGCAGTAAACGCACTGGTACTAGGCAACAGCAGTACAAATGTTGGCATAGGCACATCAACACCAAATACGGGTACAAAGCTTGACGTAAATGGAAGCTTCAAAATGGGATCCTCAGGAAGTGTACTTAGCAATTTTATTAAAACAACAGTAACCATTAACCCCGGAAGCATGTTAGCCGGCAGTACTGTAACTACAACTTCAACCATAACCGGAGCTGCAACTGGTAATTCTGTTATTATAAATCCAAGAAGTGCGTTGCCTACTGGTGTATTAATTGCATACTGCTATATAAGTGCGGCAAATACACTTACCGTAGTTTTTACAAGCGCAGTTGCTGCAGATCCGCCAAGTACTGTATTCGATATTACACTAATACAATAGTTATGTACATAATTAAATTAAAAGATCGCTTAGTTAAGGGATCTTTTAATTTGAACAAATGCAGAATTATGTAACTGATCTTTATGTAATACTATAAATAGTTTTGTTTATTATGGTTTTAATAAATTAATCAACGTATCAGCTTCTGTACCTTGCTGATATGTTTGTATTAAATGATGTTCTTTATTATACACTGCCATAAACGGCGTAAATTTCACACGGAAATAAGATGGAATAGTATAATTTTCATCTCTGCCAATTATAATATTTGTAAACTGCTGTAAGTTGAACTTTTTTGCAAAGGCTTTTATTTCAGGCAACGGATAATAACTTACCCAAACAAAGAAAATATCTTTCATCTCCGCCATCTTCTTGCTGAATTCATCTGCTGTTATCTGGCAGTGCCCGCATTCCGGGCTAAAATAAACTATTACAACAGGTTTATTATCAGGTATTTTTTTATCGTTCGTATAAGTGCTGTCTGTTTTTAAAACAGTAAAAGAAGGAATATGTAAAGAATCTTTTTGATATGGAGGAATGGTATCATAATCCTGCGCGTAAACACTATTTACTTTTAAAGCTACAAATAAGATTAATAATAATTTCTTCATAATGCTAAACTATGATAAGAAGTTTTGAAAATAAGATTGTCTAATTTTATTAATGTTTTTTTATAACTCCGTTTAAGATTAGGTTAGTTGCTTTAAAAATTTCATTGTATCAACGCCATCAGCATAATCTGTGAGTAATGGTGATTGCGATTTGCCGAATGCAATAAAATCTTTTCCAACTATACATTGTAAATCCTGGTTATTGTTTGATAAATCTTTATTTAATGGTTCTATATTATTATAATAAGAATAATTTAATAAACTAACGGGCGCAAACACGCTTTCGCTTTCTGTTAATAAGATTGAATCGTTCGACATATAGAATTTCTTATTTAAAATAAGAAGCGCTAATTGGTAATCGTAGTTGTTTTTATACTTATGAAAATCTTTGAAGTAATCGTATTTATTTAAAGCATTTAAAAAAGGAATAAAATTATAGTTTGCCGGAATAAAAAAATGTGTAACATTTCTGCAACCCATTCCAAAATACTGTTGAATATCATCTGCTAAAAATTCTAAATCTTCACTGCTTTCATCGCCGGTTAATATAGCGACAGAAGTTCTGTTACGCCGGATAATGTTTGGATATTTTCCAAAATAAAATTCAAAATAACGACTGCTGTTATTGCTGCCGGTGGCAATGTATGCATCACAATTTTTTAAATTTTCTGCAAAAATGATATACTCATTTGCATTGTTATTCCATTCAAAAATTTTTTCTGCCAGATGTTTTATAAGCACTTCATCTTTTGACGATGGTTTTATTACTGCTTTATGTCCGCTGATGAATACACATAAAAAATCCTGAAACCCAACCAGCGGAATATTTCCAGCCATAACAATTCCAACTTTTTGTGCTTGAATGTTATCCTGCATCTGATATTGATTAACCCATTTTTCAAGTAATTCTTTTTTTAAAAAATTTTCAGCGATATTTTTTATAGCCACATCAACAAACTTCTGCGTAAACCACGCATTTTGTATTCTCGATTTTTCTTTTGCTAATTGCAGATTTTCATCATTCATCAACAAATAATTACCAAGCTTTACTAATAAATTAATTCGTTCTTTTATATTCATTACTTAGTTATTAATTTTACTTGCAAAAGTATAATCGAATAAAAATACAAGTATGGCAATTAAAATAACTGATGAATGTATAAACTGCGGGGCGTGCGAGCCCGAATGCCCGAACAATGCTATTTATGAAGGCGGTGTTGAATGGGCAATTTCAGATGGCACAAGCATTAAAGGAAGTTTTACTTTAATGGATGGATCTGTTGTTGATGCTGAACAGCGAAATGCGCCGGTGGCAGTTGATACATATTATATAACGCCTAATAAATGTACAGAGTGCCAGGGCTTTCACGAAGAACCGCAATGTGCTGCGGTGTGCCCGGTAGATTGTTGTGTGCCCGATGAAATGTATCGCGAAACCGTTGAAGAGCTGCTAATAAAAAAAGAAAGAATGCATATTTAATTTCTAAAATTTTAACTTAGAAATCTATAACTGTTGCTTGTTGCAACGTTTTTACAGCGGGTTATATTCCTGCAAACAAAAGGTGAAGGTTAAATCCTTTGCCTTTTTTAGTAATATTATTCTTTACAGGTTATAATTATTTCTGTTTTCTTTGCGTTGATATTTTATAATGAAGAAAAGGATTGCATTAGTTACAGGTGGTTATAGCAGCGAAGCTGAAATAAGTTATCAAAGTGTAATTACGGTTAACAATAATATTGATAGAAATTACTATGATGTGTACGTAATTGATATAACGCCCGAAGAATGGTTTTACAAAAATGATGATGAAGAACATATTCCTGTTGATAAAAATGATTTCTCAATCACCATAAATAATACCCAAATAAATTTTGATGCTGTGCTTATGTGCATACATGGTACGCCCGGCGAAGATGGAAAACTGCAAGGTTATTTTGATTGTATCGGTTTGCCATACACAACTTGTAATGCTGCTACATCTGCGCTAACTTTTAATAAGCATTATACAGTTGCAGTTGCAGCATTTGCCGGCATTAACGTAGCAAAATCATTACATATTTTTCGCAACGATGTTATAAATGAAAAAGACATTTTTAATAACCTGAAGTTTCCTGTATTCGTTAAACCAAATAATGGTGGATCAAGCATAGGTATGTCTAAAGTAAATCAGCCATCGGAAGAAATGGGTGTTGCTTTACAAAAAGCATTTAAAGAAGATGACCAGGTATTGATTGAAGAATTTATTACGGGCAGAGAACTTACAATCGGTGTATTTAAAATGAAGGGAGAAATTATAACACTGCCGATAACAGAAGTAATTTCTAAAAAAGATTTTTTTGATTTTGAAGCGAAATATAAAGGTTTCAGCGAAGAAATTACACCCGCAAAAGTGGATGAATCTATATCTGAAAAAATAAGAACTGCTGCACGCAAAATTTATTCAGTATTAAATTGCAGCGGCGTAGTGCGTATAGATTTTATTTATAATGAAGAAAAAGCTGAACCTTTTATGCTTGAAGTAAATAGCGTGCCCGGGCAAAGTGCAGCGAGCATTGTACCACAACAGGTAAAAGCAAATGGCTGGACGTTACAGCAATTTTATACAGCATTAATAGAAGAATGTTTTAATTGATATTTTAGAAACGCAAAAATTCAGATGTTTAAATTCTTAACTCAACGTTCTTTTTTTATAAATCTATTAGTAGCGATAGCCTTATTATTGCTAATTATATTTTTGTTTTTTATATCGCTGAGTTCTATCACACGGCATAATGAAACCATAAGAGTGCCGCAGATTACAGGCAAATCGCTTGCAGACGCAACATCATTTTTAGAAAAAGAAGGCTTTAAAGTTTCTGTACAGGATTCTGTTTATATAGATACACTTGCCCCGCTTGCAGTGGTTAAACAATCTCCCGAATCTGAGGAATTAGTAAAAATTAACCGCACTGTTTATCTTACCATCAACAGGTTGCAACCACCTTTAATTGAAATGCCGGATTTGCGCGGATTTTCTTTTCGCAGTGCAGAGATGTATTTGCAAAGTCTTGGTTTAAAACTGGGCGATACAACTTACACGCCTGACATTGCTCGCAATGCAGTTAAAGACCAAAAATTAGATGGAAAAACAATTATGCCCGGCACAAAAATTCCTGTAGGTACAACCATTGATTTTGTTTTAGGAAATGGTTTAGGCAATACTGAACTTACCGTTCCGGATCTTGTTGGGTTTACTATTAGTCAGGCGAAAGATTATCTTTCCGGCGATAATATCGGTCTTGGCTCTATTATCGCAACGGGCGCAATACAGGACACAGCAAACGCATATGTTGTAAAACAAAATCCTGAATCTGAAATGCAATTACCGGATGGCACCACATCGCATAATCATATAAGAGCAGGGCAACTTATGGATGTATGGATAAGCACTGCGCCGCCAGTTCGCGATACAACAAATAGTCAATTAACACCAGATAATCAATAAATCATTTTTATGCAAACCATTTCTGTTGAAGAATTAAAAAATCGTTTAGACAAAGGCGAAAATGTTCATTTAGTTGATGTACGTGAACCAGGCGAAAACGCTGAATTTAATATTGGCGGAATTTTATTGCCGCTCGGTGATATAAGAAACATGCAAACAGAAACCATTGATGAATGGAAAGATGATGAAATTATTTTTTACTGCAGAAGCGGCAACCGCAGCGGCATAGCAACGCAAATTGCAGAGCAGATGGGTTTTAAAAATGTAAAAAACCTAACCGGCGGTATGCTTGCATGGAAAGAACTTCGCTGATTATTTTTCCAGAAAGTTTTTGAGTGATGTTCCTATAATATGCGTCCAGCCTTGTGCAAAACTTTCTCTTGCAAAGTCTTTTGTAATCTGTGGAAAAGTTTCCAAACCTGTATGCGTTAATTTTAATTTTGTTTTCCCGCCTTCATCAAACAATTCAAACGTAACAACCGAGATGCCTTCATAATCTTTATAATGCCAGCTATAACTTAACGTGAGTTCGGTTTAAGCAGCAAGGGAAAGTTGGTTAGAAGTTTCCATTTG
>CAXSDU010000078.1:0-6633 GCA_964236165.1 uncultured Parafilimonas sp.
AACACCAGTCTTACCTTTTGCACCATGGCTTTGGTGAAGACCCTGTGGCGACAAAGAAGTTGCTGGTGAAGAACACCAGCAACGGCAAGTAACAAAAAAGTCAAGGCAAACATGATCGCTCCGCGCATTTTGTTTGGCCAGCGCACCGCACAGCCTCACTAAAGGTAACCGCTTAAATTTTAGAGCATACGAATAACTGTAATAAAAAAAGGCTGCCTGCAGAACAGCCTTACAATGCAACCTTATTGCAATCCTCAACAATGGAGCGGAAAAATGTACCGGTTCCCTACACCGTTAGTTCACCGGTAAAGATGCTGTTAGATGTTTCTTTCCGGTCTTCAGAAATAAAAGCAATCCATGTTTCAATGGCCTCACCATTAAAATTGCTTACGTCAAGATTTCCTGCGCCTGCACTGCGGTCACCGCCTTTTGAACTAAACAGTGCCTGGTTCAGATTAGGGCAAAACGCTACCAGTATTGCTTTATCTGTTGCTGTTGCCGAACCACTGCCGCTGTTATCCGTCCATGTATAGAATACCGTATTATTGGTTACGGTGGCAACAGGCGCAGTAACATTGGGCAAATCCCCGCGGCTTACCAAGGCTTTTGAATAGTCAATTGAATAATCCGGTGAAGTGCCGGTAATGGCATTGCGGTAATTGTAAGAAAAGGCAGCGTTGTATTCTGACATTCTAACCGCGTACTTTTTAAATGTAACCTGTATCAGCGTAGTCATAGTTTGAATAAAATTCAAAACGAGCGAGAACTTTAGTTGCTGATCTATCTGATCTGCGGTAGAAAAATGTTTCCTTTTGGCAGGCTGGCTGCGCAGATAATTGATGCCTTTCCAGCTGCCACCGATAACGGTACCTACCGTGCCCGAAACCGGACCGAGTATGCCTTTGTTGAAACGTGCCATAGAATTGTTTTTTAAATTTGATTTAATAATTGTTACTGCAAACGCTGCGTTTTAACCGGTATAAAAGCAATGCTTGCCATACAAAAATAAAATGACTGTTAAGTATTTAAGACAAACGCGTTGCTTATTGCTTCAAGCTGCATTGTTTTACGCTTATTTGCTTTGATTTGCTGCCACACAGATCGTTTGAAATAATGGACAAGTCTACAGAAATACCATTAGGCATTTAAAAAAAATCAAAACGGCAAAACGTATACATGGTATATGCATGATATATATATGCTATATGCATACGTAGGTCGCGCTTAATAAAATTTTAAGGATATCAATTTAAACACTGAGTTGCCTTTAGTAAAAAGCATTTTGCTCTAAAAGCGATAAAATCCCGGGCAAGTAATACAATATTTTGCCGCCGATAAAGGAATAAGGAATCTGTTTATTACTCCGAAGTGTTTGCAGTGTGCGGTTACTAATAGGCAGATGGGTTTGTATCACCTGTTTATCTACCCAGTCTGTTATTTTAGTATTTGCAATTTCTATGTGCAACTGTTTTTTACCTTTTTTATATGTTACAGTGCAAGGCGCTTTTTTAAACGCAGGTTTAGTGTCTGGTTTCATACAGCTATTGGTTTTGGATTGAACAGCTAATTTAATACAGGCAATTTATATTTTTATAGATTGAACAAAAAAATAGTAGAACTACACCAAAAAGTAGTAACGATACACCAAAGAAATAGTAGCACTATACCACTTTGTTTGATAAAATGTTTATAGTTAGGCATGAAGCAACACAGTTGAAGTACTGTTTGAAAGTGAATACTAAATTATTTTAACGCATCGTCCTGAAAAGAGATGATGCTGACAAAAAAAATGGTAACTGATTGATTTTAGCGGGTCACAATAATACATATTATAAATTAAGCAAAGCTTTGTGCAAGTAGGTTAAAAAATTATTATTTGAAAAAAACCTTCAAGAATTTGAAGTAAATGGATTGGTGGCATTTTAACCGTTTAATAGACAAAATTTATAAACAATAATTTATTTAAATATACAGATAACGGACTCTTTACATAATTTAATCGTAAATAATAAAACAATACCAGCTGTAAAGCTAAGTTTTATAATTATTTGATCTTTTTCAACTCCTCAATCATCGCGTCCTTTTCTTTAATTAATCTTTCATATAATTCAACCATCTTTTCAATAGGGTTAATTCTGCACTGATAATTAAAGGCGCTGTTATCATGAAATGAATTAAAGAATGTATTTGCTTGCTCTTCATCAAAATTCTTAATTGCTTCAACCGGCACTTTTAACGCTTTGGCAACATCATCTAAAATTTGCGGTTCAATGGTTTCTTTGTTTTCCAACAAAGATATTTTCTTCTGGTTCCAGTCATCACCTAATTCAATGGCTAAGGCATCCTGTTTAATACCCAGCATTTCGCGTATACGTTTTACATTCCTGCCGTCGTGTATGGTTTTTTCCATGCTTAGAAAGTTATAAGATTAAAGATATAAAGATAAACTTAATGCAGGTTACGCAGCACTATGAAATTACTTCTAAAACAGGATAATATAGTTACGGAAAACGTATAAGTTAGATAAGCAGAGAATATTTTATGCAGCCTGCAACTGCTTACTTTATGCTTATAAAACCTTAACCATGCAACCACCTTTCCAGGCATTTAATAATGAGCCGGCATTACAACATACACTATGTTCATTTGGCTTTAACGAGGAACAATGGCTAAACATATTATTTCTCATAAGCGATACGCAAACATGGTTAGATGAAGTGCAGACAAACCTTCTCTATGAGTTACCGGTAAAGAACCGAAAGAAGTTATTATGCAAGGCGCATTACCTTACAGCTGCTGCATTAGCACATATTTTAGAGCGGCATTATTATAGAATTCAACGTTACCCTAATGCCGGCAAGTTTACTATACCCGTTGCAACTATTGTTGCGTGTATTCGTGATACCATAGAACAACCTGTTGCACAAGTACCGAATTCGGTCAACCTGCAGCGGGTATTGGATACTAAACAAGTCATCGGCTTTGACCAATACGGTAAGCCCGCCAGTGTAATTACCGTGCTCTGTGATACAGGCGGTAAAATTATAACAGCATTCCCTGGAATAATTGATAATTGACAGTGGATATTGTAAAATCAAGTACGGCATGTTACAACATCATTCGTGCTTAAAAATATAATTATGAATAAAACAACAAACGCAAAAAAACGTAAAGGTATAATAAGCGCGAAACCTGCATTAAAATGGCAAACCGGCGCTTACAGCCGCCACGCCAACTTTAAACTGATATTACCTTACCCCTTTCTTTTATTGTGCAGGCTGACGGATGTAACACCTGAACAACTGATTATAGATTTTACGGATAACCTTGCCTGCGGAAGCTGGAAGCGTGAAGGAAGAGAAAAGGCAAAAGAACATTTGATAAACTATTTTATTGAACATGGTTACGGACAACACGATTATACAACGGAAGATATACACTGCATATTTGTGGAATTAGATGCTGTTGGGATGCTGTTTCCTGCGAACGGAAAAACAAAGATGGTGAACCTTTATAGTAAATGGCGGAATAAACATTATATCTGGTGGTTTAAAAAATGGTTTTACAGATATTTCAGAAAGCCGGCACAAACCGGTAATACTTAAATTGCGCCGCCATTAAAACAAAGCACCTGTTTTTTTCTATTTGTTTTACTTTTAAAGAAAAGCGAAAAATGAGAACTTTGAAATTATTATTACTGATAGGGCTTTTACCGTCGATTTGCATTGCACAAAAAACCGTTACAGCAGAATCTATCATAAAAAATATAAACAGTCATACTGCAATTTTTCTAAAAGGTGTAGAAATAACGGGTGATCTTGATCTTACAAAGCTAGATAATATGCAGGAGGAAAAGCAAAATTCCTCCGATAAGGTATTTATCAGTACGGTAACATCCACAATACATTTTTCCAATTGCCGCTTTATGGGTAATGTATTGGGATATTTTAATCCTGATGAACGCAAGCCTTATGTGAAAAACAGTACGGTATATAACACCAATTTTATGGCAGGTGTAAATTTTGAGAATTGCTCATTTGACAAAGAGGTAAACTTTAAATATTCAGCTTTCAGCACAAAGGTTTCTTTTGCGGGTAGCCATTTTAATGATGAAACTTTTTTTAAATATTCAAAATTTGACGAGGGACCGAATTTCGCCGGCGTGCAGTTTAAAAAGAATGCTATTTTTAAGTATGTTGAATTTCCGGCGGGTTTTGATTTTAGTAACGCGATATTTGAAAATGAAGCCGATTTTAAGTACGCTAAATTAAATTATGGCAGTTTTGCACATACACAATTTAAGAACGGGTCAGACTTTAAATATGCAGGTTTTGGCAAATCAGTTGACCTAAAAGGCGTGAGCTTTGAAGGCTCCAGTGATTTTAAGTATACCACTTTGGATAACCAACAGACAAGCCTTAATGAGCTGATGGGTAAATAACGACAACTCTTTTTTTAGGATTCTGACGCAGTTCGGAGTTTCTTCGGAATAGAATTTGTTCCAAATTTTGCGGTGAGGCAACTTTCACCGCCAAGTCTGTTCGACTACTATCACCTGGTTTAAAACCGGATGATTTCAACTAGCCGTTAGGAAGTGAAGTATATGCCATGTTTCTTCGTGGTAAGGCAAGCAATAAAGTTATTCTTGGTTTGAATAACTAGCGGTTAATTTTTACAAAATCAATTTTATCCTAAAAAAAAATTTACATTCGTAGTACCAACGTATATCCGTAAGCTGTCCGTATTCCAACATCCCATCAGAAAAATAGGTTTAAGTCGTCATTGCGAATAGAGTGATTAATCTGTATTAATTAAATATTGCTTTGTTCATTCCTTCCCCGCAAAGAAGATAAAACCATTTATAATATTCAACTATATGCGTGTATGATAACTAAAATGTAGGAATATGAGAACGATATTGCGTTTATCAGGACCAACTTTTAATGTTTATATGCTTGGGAGCAGACTTGCCTCTGCTCAAAAACTCCGATTTCATACGCTTACTTTAAGAAATAAGGCTTTCACGAGAAAACCATTTTACGGTTTTAAAAGCAATCTATTTTTACGTTCTGAGTTGTTTTTGAAACTTCTGATTCCTAAAATAAAATTTATAAATGTTCGCGCAGGCAACAAGTTTAGCGCGGATTAATTTAAAATAACTGTATTGATAAAAATTTACCAATGAGATTTTTTACAACCAAAACTAATTTTAAGAAAACGGCATTTGCTTTTGTGGTGGTGCTATTTTGTTTGATAACGAATGTTAAAGGTCAGGTAGCAAACTATGCGTTTTCTCAGACCTCTGGAACGTATAGTGCAATTACTGGAACAACCGCCATTGCTAATGGTTGGGACGATAACATAAGTGCCACTATCCCTATTGGATTTTCTTTTGTTTTTAATGGCGTGACTTATACGACATGCAGTGTTAATAGCAATGGCTATATCACTTTTGGAACTACTGTTTCAGTCAGCACAACGTACAATCCCATATCTGATACAAAAGGATATGCAGGTGCGATCGCTGCTTTAGCGAGAGATCTGGTGAACAATGGTTCAGCAATAACTTATACGACTTTGAATGCCGCCCCTAACAGGGTTTTTGTGGTTCAATGGACAGATGCAAGAAGATATAGTGGCTCATCGAGAAATTCTGATTTTGATTTTCAAATACGGTTAAGTGAAACAACCAATATTATTCAGGTAATATATGGAGATTGTGCTACCAGCTATGGCACTGACATTCCAGTTCAAGTAGGTCTGCGTGGAGCAAGCAATAGTGATTATAACAATAGGACAACTACTAATAATTGGCCTGCTTCTACTGCCGGTACTTCTAATGCTTCAACATGTAATACCGGCAGCGGGTCAGGAGAAGTTCCGACTAATGGTTTAACTTATACTTGGTCACCTTATAGAAGCCAGTTTGTATCAATAGATTATGGCACTTCGCCTTGGTGTGCCGGTGAAACAAGGAGTGTAACTGTAAAATGGAAAAATGTTGGAACGGCTACGTGGACCGATGCAGGTCTTGATATAAATGTAGGGTTAAGATGGGATGCTGACCCGGATTACGGTTCACCGCCGGGTAACATTGCGAGAGTAAACGCAGGAAATTTAGCTCCCGGCGGTACAGGAATATATACCTTTAATATTGTTACACCTGTCATCTCTTCCGGAACTGACCATTTGCGGAGTGATGTTGTAGTTGAAGGCGCTTTTTGGTTTCGAGATAAAGGAAATACCGAATATACATCTCCTGACATTGCTATAATTTCAGCGCCGGCAGTACCGGTGGTTGCAGCAGGAACTAATGCGCAGTGTTCGCAAATAACAGCCAACTGGAGTGCATCAACCAATGCAACTGCATATTTACTTGACGTATCAACAGTAAATACCTTTGCAACTTTTGTAACTGGATATAATAGTTTGAATGTAGGGAATGTTACAACTTATAATGTAACACCGCTTGCAGCAGGAACAACTTATTACTATCGTGTAAGAGCAAGCAATACATGCGGTACAAGTGGCAATTCAGGAACTACTACCTATGCAACTTTACCTGCAGCGCCGGCAGCACCGGTGGTTGCAGCAGGAACTAATGCGCAGTGTTCGCAAATAACAGCCAACTGG